>SLBH01000014.1 GCA_007126415.1 Spirochaetales bacterium | reverse complement strand
TCTTTGACTCCGGCAAGACGATCAATCACTTAGCCGAGATCATCGTCGACAAAGGAATACCGCGCGAGGATGTCAGGATCGCGGTTCACGACTACAAGATTCGCGAGTACGTGCCGGAGCAGCCGGTGGTGCACCCCGACTACTACTGCCGCAAACACGTCATCGACAAGCCCGAGAACGACAACTGGATACACTACCTCAGTCACGAGCTCGTGGGCCTCAACGAGGACGAGATCAACGAGCACTATCCCGACGAGCCGGAGTTGCAGGAAATCCTCAAGGGTATGCTCAAACTCAACGGCTCCGCCCGCGAGTAAAGCAACGGCGGAGTAATCGCGCCGGAACGGCGGCGGACGGTCACGAGCAATTACATGAGCCGAGAGCAGGTTTCCAACAACCGCGGAACTGCCGAGCCGGAGCGCGGACACGGCAATAGACGCCTCTCCGGTCATAATTGAGCTGCTCGAAGCCGAGATGGGGTCGGTCGGGTTTGGAGACTACACCGCAGTCGCCGAGACGTGGGGGCAGGCCGACGCAGCCGCCTGCGCCCGGCGCCGGGCGTTTGATCTGGTGTTTGTCTCGATGTGCCCGGCGGTCTCAGACCGTGCCATGCTCGAGAAATACTTGTCCTGCTCTCGAGCCTTTCTCTGCATCATGGCGTTCGCGGGTCGACGCGAACGCCAAGCCGCCGAGGCGGTGCGCGCCGCACTCGGGCTCGAGCGGCGCGCCGTGGTCCCGGACGATGCCTTCTGTATGGCCAACCTACTGTATGCGCTCGGCTACGAGTACAAGTACGAGTGCTCGATCTTTGCCGCGAGCTGTACCGAAGAGATGACCGCCGATGAAGCGCGCGGATTGCTCGCCAAGACCATCATGCGACAAGAGCGCATGCCGTCGGCGGTCGGGGCGCTGGTGTGTGAGGATGGCGTGCGCGAAGCGGTGGATCGGTACGTAAGCGAAAACTGCCGCGACGGGGTCCTCAACAACACTGTTGAGAACCGCCACGGCAGGTTTCTGGTGCCGGTATAGACCTCTGCCTTGACTCATCGGAGCATGGAAGCCGGCGACAGCTATGTGACCTAGCTAGTCGAGCACAAGCCGGATAAACCGCTTCTCACCGGTACCCTGCCCCCCCACGTTGTCTTTTGCTACTCAGCGCTCCAGTCGGAGTCGGCATCGTCGTTGTCACGACGCCACAAGCCGGGTTGATCCTGGCCCGGCCGTGAATACACCAAAGCGAACAGGCGTTCTTCGCCGGTGGTATCGTCGGCGTAAAGTCCCGCTATGTGAGACCGGTAGATCGGGCTGTCGCTAGGTTTGTCGAACTCACGGCGGAACTCGACGCCGCTGTTTAGGTCGGCTGTATTGAGGCGGTACACGCCGCCGTTTGTGGCGCTTCCCTCGCGGTCGCTGCCGACGAATATGTGACCGTCGAACTCCGCAAAACGCGTGAAGCGATCTCCGCTTCGGTAGCTGCCGATATCGGCTTTGCTCCATCCTTCATTGTTCTTTTTGTACCAGATCTCTTCGTTGGCTGCCAAAAGGACGTAGTCGTCGGTGCCATCATCGTCGTAGTAGTAGTACACACCGCGGTCGGAGTGCGGCGGGGAGCTAAGGCTTCCGCTTGGGGCGTCGTCGTCCTCGGTGAGGTTAGCTACATTGTCACCCGACCAAACGCCGTCCTGGGAGACGAAGTAATAGTCTGCGCCGTCGTGGGTGGCGTCGCTGATCGGTGTTCCCGAGCCGGTATCGGAGCGGTGGCTATCGTCGAATTCGTATTCCCCGCCGTTCTCGTGAACGACTATCAGCGTGTACTTCTCTGAGTCCATGTCGCGTACGCTTGCGACCAAGGTGCCGTTGAGGAGGAAGAGTCTCGAGATTCGCGAGTCGCGGTCGTCGAATGGGGCGGACGTGTTGCTTACGGTGCGGCTCCAGTCGTTCGCTTCCCACTTAAAAACGGCGGTTGTATTACTTGAACCCTCTTTCTTGAAGAGGGCGTACACATCGCTACCGTTGCCAACGACGCTGGTCATCCAGTCTCCCGGATCGTTGAAGTCGCTGGGCCTCGGGGCATTGCTCCAATTGTCGTGACCGGGTGAATCCACGCGGCGCCACTGGGGCCGGCCGGACGCAACAATGTAGCGATCGATGCCGTCGCCGTCGGTTAAGCGAGCCATGCCGCGCAGATTAGCGCCGAAAAACGCCGAGTCTTCTGCGTCGGCCTCGCGCTCGATCGATGCGAAGATACCGAACGGCTGCTCACCGCACGAGGCAAGGAAGAGTATCGCTCCTGCGGAAATCAGGAAATATGTAATGTGTGTTGAAATACCGGGTCGTTTCACGTCAATTAGTCCTCACGTTAGGCTCGGGCTTCGGTTTAGAATCGGTAGAGCGCCGAGAAGCTGAGCTCGAGGAAGTTCCCAAAGCGATCTTCGTCGTCTAAATCCGGGTTTTCAAACTCGGCGTCGCCGTACCACTGCGGAACCCACCAGTACACCAGGTTGGCGCCGAAGGCCCAGTCGCCGTCGGTGTTGTAGTACATCGAGACGCCGGGCTTGAGAATAGGGTCTATCTTGGTGG
>SLBH01000309.1 GCA_007126415.1 Spirochaetales bacterium | reverse complement strand
CGCGCATCGCAGCGGCCAGCCCGGGAGGCCGGTCGGCTTCATCGGCCTGCATGTAGGGGTATATCTTGGGTGTCGCGAGGTTGAGCCGCGGGTAGTCGCCGGTGAGCGCCGAGTAGAGACCGCGAACGGTCTGCCGCGCGTGCGCGACCGACTGCGTCGCGAGGAGTCCCAAATCCGCGATCTCACTGAAACGCGGCATCGTAACCTCGTACGGCACCTCGGCGGCCGCCTGAACTTGTTCGAGATAGACTCCCGGGATGCCCTCAATGATAACGAGCAGCACATTCCGCTCGCCCTCGGCTTGTGGGATCAGCAACTCGCCGTCGAGATCGCCTCGCGTCTCAGCCGCCGCACGCGGTTGATCCGAAGCGTCCGGGGCACCGGGGGTGCCGGGGCCGGCCGGGGTATGCCGCGGCAGCTCGGCGTCGCCTTGGGCGAGGCTGTGCAGTGGGCGGTCGGCCGCGGTTAGGGCGGCGCGCCGCACCGTGCTCCGAAGCGAGGTGCGGACCAAACCGTCGTCGAGCCAGGTGACTCCGCTCGGTGCAAGGTAAAGCGCGGCAGCCAAAGCCACGAGCGCCGCCGAACCGATCGCGAGCCGCCGCTTGGAGCAACGGTGTCGGCGGTGAGCCCTGCCCGCGAGCACCGCGAACAGTACGAACGCCGCGGTGAGTATCAAACCGAACCATCCAAACTGCAGCCCGGCCGCGCTTCCGCTCAAAAAGACCTCATCGGCTGCAAACACAACATCCTGTAACTCCACCACGGTGTCCATCGCGGCGATCATCTCGAGGTTCGCCGTGTACAGCAGTGCGTAGATGAGCGATAGCATAACTGCGGGCGCCCGGTGCAGCGCCGCGCTCAGGTATACGAACCCCAAGAATGCCAGGGCGCATAAGAGCTCCAGAGCTATCGCGCGCGGATTAAGCGAGGCTCCCGGTATCTGGAGTGCGAGCAGTATGCGCCCGCCGATAACGAGCGCTCCCGCAGCTATCAGCGCCACAGCCGGCGGCCTGTGGCCGCGGAACTCGGGGGCACGCACGATATCGCCGATCGCGGTTAGCAGCGGATACATGAGAGTTCAGTCTCACCTGATTAGCAGACCGCGTCAAGTTTTTGCGCTGCGCTTTTGTTTTCGCGCTGCGCTTTTGCGCTGCGCTGCGCGCGGCTGCACGCCGCATCGCTTCGCGACACGGGCGTCGAGCCGGGCTTGACCAAGACCTATCGGCGTGGTAACTTTCGGCAATCGTTCGGATGTAATCACGGAAGCCCGCCGATAACCATCACCCTCACATCCGGGGGATGCGCGCCTCTTACGGCAAAGCGCAAGGTGGTTCCCGCGTTTTTTTGATTTTCCACGAAATACACTCAGGCGCAAAGATATCTCGTGTTGTAGGTTATCGGTTGCGCCACCCAAGGACACCTACTGTGATAACTACGTTTCACGACCTCGAACTAGACCCCCGATTGCTGAGCGCGATAGAGAAGCAAGGCTACACCTCACCGAGCGAAGTACAGGTACAGGCGATACCCGAGATTCTCTCGCGCCGCGATCTGCTCGCAACCGCTCAGACCGGAACCGGCAAAACCGCAGCGTTTGTGCTGCCGCTACTACAACTGCTTTCCCAAAATGACGGCAAAGAAAATAAGAGTGCCGCCCGCGAAGGCCGCGACGCCCGCGGCGGACGCTCAACGGTCTGCAAGCCGCGAGTGCTGATCCTCGCGCCCACGCGCGAACTCGCCGAGCAGATCGATGAGCGAGTCGGCGCCTACGGTGCCGATCTTCGAATCAAGCATACCGCGGTATACGGCGGAGCCTCGAAGACGGTGCAGGCGCGCTCGCTGCAGCGCTCGCCGGACGTACTGACCGCCACTCCGGGCCGGCTCCTTGATTTCATCTCGGAGCAGCGAATTTCGCTCGCGGGCGTTGAGTTTCTGGTGCTGGACGAAGCCGACCGCATGCTCGATATGGGATTCATTCCGGATGTTCGTCGTATCATCGCGATGATCTCCACTCACCCGCAGACGGCATTGTTCTCGGCGACCATGCCGAAAGAGATAGCCGACCTCGCGGCGGGAGTGCTCTCGCATCCTGCGCTGGTGGAAGGCACCGAAGGACAGCAGCCGGTGGAGCGCATCGCGCAGACGGTTATGTTCGTTGAGCAAGCCAACAAAATGAAACTGCTCGTTGAGTTGATCGAGCGCGAGGGGATGGATCGCGCGCTCGTGTTCACGCGTACCAAACATCGCGCGTCGCGCGTCGCTAAAGCGCTGTCCAAACAGCGTATTTCCAGCGACGCGATCCACGGCGACAAAACGCAGAACGCCCGCAAGCGCGCGCTCGGAGACTTTGGTTCCGGCCGCGTGCAGGTGCTGGTCGCCACCGACGTTGCGGCGCGCGGAATCGATGTCGACGAGATCTCGCATGTAATTAACTTCGAGATTCCGAGCGAGGCCGAGACCTACGTGCACCGCATTGGGCGAACCGCCCGCGCAGGCGCCGAAGGCTCCGCGGTGTCGTTTTGCGACGCCGGTGAGGTCGGCTCGCTACGCGCGATCGAACGGCTGATAGACGATCGCATCGCGGTTGACCTCGATAACATCTACCATTTTGAGCCCAAGCCTGAGCGCGCCCCGCGAGCCGGCGGTGCGTCTGCCGGCCGAGGCCGCTCCCGCGGGAACGGAGGCAACGGCTATGCCGGCAACGGCCGGGGCAACGGAGCGCGAAACGGCCAAGGCGGCCAAGGCGGCGGACGCGGACGGCCGAGGCGAGCGGCCAAACCGCGGCGGTCGTAGCCCAGCCTTCTTGCCCGGCTGACCGGCGCGCGCCCGTTACTAATCGCGCTTGAGTTTCTTGTACTTGATGCGGTGAGGTTGTACCGCAGCCTCACCGAAGCGCCGCTTGCGGTCTTCCTCGTACTCGGTGTAGTTGCCGGTGAAGAAGCTCGCCTGGCTGTCGCCTTCAAACGCAAGGATGTGGGTGGCGATGCGGTCGAGGAACCAGCGGTCGTGGGAGATCACGAGCACGCAGCCGGGGAAGTTGAGTAGCGCGTCCTCGAGCGCGCGCAGCGTATCGACATCGAGGTCGTTGGTGGGCTCGTCGAGCAACATGACGTTACCGCCCTTCTGCAGGAGCTTCGCGAGGTGCAGGCGGTTGCGCTCGCCGCCCGATAACACGCCGACCTTCTTCTGTTGATCGCTTCCGCGAAAGTTGAACCATGAGAGATACGCGCGCGAGTTGATCTCGGCGCGGCCGAGTTTCAACACATCGGCGCCGCCGGTGACCTCTTCCCAGACGGTTTTGGAGCCGTCGAGCTCGGCACGCGACTGATCTACGTAGGCGAGCTGCACCGTCTCGCCGACCTCGAGCGTGCCGTCGTCGGGCTGCTCCTCGCCGACGATCATTCGAAACAGCGTGGTTTTACCGGCGCCGTTCGGGCCGATGATCCCGACGATCCCGGCGCGGGGCACCTCAAAGGTGAGGTCTTCCACCAGAAGGCGATCGCCGTACCCCTTGCGAAGGTTCTCTGCGCGTATAACGAGGTCGCCGAGGCGCGGGCCCTTCGGGATCACGATCTCGGCGGTGCGAATCTGCTCGCGCTCGTCTTGCGAGGCGAGCTCTTCATACGCGTTGAGGCGCGCCTTGCCCTTGGAATGCCGGCCACGCGGGCTCATCTGTACCCACTCGAGCTCGCGCTGCAGCGTGCGTTGCTTCGCCGATTGGTGTTTCTCCTCCTGCTCGAGCCGTTGCCGCTTCTGTTCGAGCCACGAGGAGTAATTGCCCTTCCACGGGATGCCCTCGCCGCGGTCGAGTTCCAGGATCCACTCCGAGACCTCGTCGAGAAAGTAGCGATCGTGCGTAACCGCGACCACGGTTCCGGGGTACTCCTGCAGGTGATACTGCAGCCACGCGACCGACTCGGCGTCGAGGTGGTTGGTGGGCTCGTCGAGCAACAGCAGATCGGGCTGCTCGAGCAGGATGCGGCACAGCGCTACGCGGCGGCGCTCGCCGCCGGAGAGCGTGCGTACATCGGTGTCGCCGGGCGGAACGCGCAGCGCGTCCATCGCGATCTCGAGCGTGCGCTCGAGGTCCCAGGCGTTCGCGGCGTCTATCTTGTCTTGGAGCGCCGCCTGCTCGTCGAGTAATTTGGTCATTTCGTCGTCGCTCTCCACGGTAGCGAACTGCTCGCTAATCTCGTCGAAGCGCGTGAGAAGATCGCGCACCGGCTTCATGCCGAGCTCAACATTACCCTTTACATCGAGCGACTCGTCGAGCTCCGGTTCCTGCGGAAGGTACCCCACGGTCTTGCCTTTCGCGGCCCAGGCCTCGCCCTCGAACTCGGTATCGATCCCGGCCATGATACGCAGCAGCGTACTCTTGCCGGCGCCGTTCGCGCCCACCACCCCGATCTTCGCGCCGGGGAAAAAAGAAAGCCAGATGCCCTTGAGGATTTCCTGCTTGGGGGGGACCACCTTGCGGAGGTCCTTCATGACGTAGATATACTGGACGTTGCTCATTGCCGGCATCATAGGCGATGGAAGCCCGATGCGGCAAGACGCCGGCCCGTCCGATGCCGGGCCCGTCCGTCCTCCCGCGTGCAGGCGGCGTGCGGCGGTGCTTCAGCCGGCGGGAGTGAGCTCGTCGAGCACGCGCATCACCTCAGGGAGTAGCTGCTTCTTGCGCGAGAGGATGCCCGGGAGGTCGAAGGTGCGGTCTTTGATCCGTTCAAACGCGAGCGTCTTCTCGGCTTGCTCGAAGCCGCTTGTGAGCAGAAGGCTGTTTCGCGCGATTACGTCGGTAACCATGATCATCGCCCAGGTGAGCCGTTTCTCTCGAACGACCGTCTGCAGCGCCTCGAGTAGCCGCTCGCGATAGCTGTCGGTGTCTGTGAGGGTGGTCACCTCTACCTGCCCGATGCCGACGGGGTGCCCGGCGTGTTCGTACTGCTTGTAATCGGCGAGCACGATCTCCTTCGGGTCGCGGTTCTCCATCGCGGCGATCTGTGAGAACAGGCGTTCGGCGTGCGCGGCGGCCGATATGCCGGTGATGATCTCGAGCCGTCGAACGGCGCGGCGGTCTACATCGGTGGTGGTCGGCGACTGCAGATTCACGGTGTCCGAGATGATCCCCGAAAGCAGCAGAATCGCGATCTCAGGCTCGATCTCAAAGCCGTGTTCCTGAAACTCGTCGTATATGAGGGTGCAGCTACTACCGACAACGCGCGTTGTGACTGCGATCGGCTCGGTGGTGGACGGGGGCGCGAGCCGGTGGTGGTCTACGATCTCGAGAATCTGCGCCTGCTCGGCCCCCGGCACCGCCTGTGAAACCTCGTTGTGGTCCACCATGATGAGCTTGGGCCGTGGCCGCTCGATAAACGACCGTCGGCTGATGATCCCGATGAACTCATCGCCCTTGAAGACCGGCAGCCCGCGATACGTCGAGTTGATGAGGGCGCCCTTGGCGGATTCAAACAGCGTGTCGTCTTGAATTCGTGGAACATCGCTGTCCATGATGGTGCGAACCGGCGAACTCAGCCGCAGCAGTCTAATGGTCTCAACGGTATCGGTGTCGGAAAGGTAGACCACTCCGCCGAAGCTCGAGAAATCCTCTTTCAGCTCGCTCTCGTCCTGCACGCCGGTTATCACGATCGCCGGGAAGCGGCGCTCAATCGCGAAGCGCAGGATCTCGGGGCGATTGCCGGTGACGAGAACCGGCGCCTCGCTCAAACTCGCGAGAAACGCCACCGCGGTCTCGGTCGGCATTGCACCGGCCATGATCGCGGCACGGAAGGTGTCGTGCTCGCCTCTGTGAATCAGCTTTCCGGGAAGGACGCGGCTCATCGCTTTGACCGAGAACTCGTACTGAGGCCGCTCGTCCTGATTCTGCGCGATCGTGAACTGGATGATCTCGTTCACGCCCACCATTCCGAGAAACCCTTCGTGACTCGAGATGACCGGCAGAACGCTGATCGTCTCGGTTCCCATCGCCTCAAACGCCTTTAGCACCGGGTCTTCGGGGCGCAGCACCACCTCGGCGCTGCGCGTAACGAGCCCCACCCACGGCGCGATTGTGTCGAAATGCGTAGGCAGCGGCACGCCCGCGAGCTCGAACACGTCGCGGATCTGCGCGCTGAGCGGCCCGCTTCTAATCGGCAGGTAGGTGTTTCGCGGGTCAATACGGCTTTTGAGCGCCGCGTAACAGTGCGCCGCGCAGGTGCAGTCCATGTCGGGATTGCGGTGTCCGGCTACGTAGATGGTGTTCACAGTTCTCTTGCCTCCGAGTGTCTGGGGTCCTCCCTACCAAGCCCCATCCAAGCAGGTGAGGGTGCTTTCACGCTCAATGGCCGGTCGTGGAGTTCACAACGCTATAATGCAGGAATCAGTTTCGAATGATAACCCGGAATGCCCCGTAGTGAAGTTGCCGAGTCCAAGAGAACACCAAGAAAGCATGTCCGATTCCGGAAACTGAATGCGATAGAGACGAATACGACCGGTGAAACCGGGTCTGAAGTTGAACCATGACAGGTGTTACCTGTACGCGGTCTGCGCCGCGTGACACAAGAAAAAGGGGAGGACTACTATGACGAACAATCGATCGTCGTTGCGTCTTTTGGTCGTCACGATCCGCCTAATCGCCGGCTTTGGAATCACATCCGCTTTCGCCGGAGGATCAGCCGAGGAGGCCGTTCCGGATAACGAGCTGCGCGTGGGGTTTCACAGTAAGCCGGTCAGTCTTGATCCGCATTACGACACCAGCGGCAGCATCATGCCGATTCAGCGCGCTATTCATGAGCCGCTGATCAAGCTTGACTACGACGCAGAGTATATCCCGTGGTTGGCTACCTCGTGGGAACAGGTCGATGACACAACCTGGAGGCTCGAGCTCAGGGAGGGTGTGCAGTACCATTCGGGTAATCCGTTCAACGCCGAGGCGGTGAAAGCGTTCTTCGACCGCACCTTCGATCCCGCCGACGAAGGACGCCGGCGCGGCTGGATTCCGAATATCGTT
This sequence comes from Spirochaetales bacterium, assembly GCA_007126415.1. Classification (GTDB taxonomy): domain Bacteria; phylum Spirochaetota; class Spirochaetia; order DSM-27196; family SLAA01; genus B1Sed10-166. The sequence continues at coordinate 3,041 of SLBH01000309.1, read as the reverse complement.
GGGGCCGAAGTGGTAGACGAGTACACCGTCGATATTCTTGCCGATGTGCCACATGCGGGCTTCCTGGGTGACCTTACTCGAATCCATATTCATATCACCGACGCTGTTCGAGCGGCCGAGCTTGGTGAGGAGCATGGACGCAATCCAAGCGGTACCGGTCCGTTTGTCTTCGACGAATGGAGACCTGGAGAGTACATTCGGTTAGTCTCAAACGAGAACTACTGGGGCGGTGGGCCGCATGTCGACGTGCTTGAGTTCCGCTTCATCCCGGAAGCGAGCACTCGTGTTACCGCGCTGGAGCTCGGTGAGATAGACATCGCGTGGGAAGTGCCTCCGCACGAAGCCGACAGAATAGAGACAACCGGAGTTGACGGAGTGCAAATAGATACCGCCGGGACCGCACGCCCGATGGTGTACTACATGAACTCACATCCGGACCACCCGGTGTTGGGCGATCCTCGCGTGCGCCGAGCGATTGCATACGCGATCGATAACGAGGTCATCGCCGAGATGCTTGGCCGGCTGGGAGCTTGAAACAATAGACGGTGGTGGAAGAAGGTTCGATGTTTGGGTGCGGCAGGAAGACGGCCAACGCTTAGACCTCACGCTTACGCATCCCAACTTCTGGCCGCTCCAGAATGAAGTGGCCGAGCAGGTCCTTGCTCAGCTCACCGGTTTCGGCGCGTTTGTCTCGATACAAACGATTGACCGTGCGCTTCACTGGGATATTTCGGAACAGGCCGTCCATGGCGATCCCGACGTTGTTCCGCCTTACGACATGTATTTCTCGGGGAACGGCCGGCGCACGCGTGACGGTAACGCCAATCTGCAAGATACCTATGCAAGTTGGGGTGTCTCAAACAGACCACAGTGGAATAACGAAGAGTTCGACGCATATATCGAGCGGGCACGTCTGGGCTTAGACCGGCCGATTCACATTCAGTACTTCAGCTTCGTCGGCAATTTGCTGCAAGGTGACTTCGGAATCTCGTACCGAAGCCGCATGCCGGTGAGCACGGTTCTCCTTCCCGCGTTTCGCGCAACAGTACACCTCGCGATAGTGACAATGATGATCACCGCGACTGTCGGAATTTCGATCGGGATTCTTGCGGCCACCAATCGCGGAAAGTTGCTCGATCAGATCGCGATGAGCGTCACAATGGTGGGTATTTCCTCTCCCGCGTTCTTTGTAGGCATTCTGCTGATGTATGTCTTTGCGTACCAGCTGCGGTGGTTTCCCTCGAGCGGAGCGCGTCAGCGGAACAGCGTTATACTACCGGCACTTACGATAGGCCTCCATTTTGGAGCCATGCTCGAGGTCCTCGGTGAAGGCTATATCAGAACGGCCGGAGCAAAGGGACTCGCGCCGAAATGGGTGCACTGTAAGCACGCCTTGAGAAACGCCGCTCCTCCTGTGGTAACACTGTTAGGCCTTCAGGCCGGGCACATCCTTGGCGGAGCAATCGTAGCCGAGACGATTCTTGCACGGCCCGGGATAGGTCGACTGCTGCTGAACGCGATCGAGTGGCGCGATGTCCCAATTGTTCAAGGCGGGGTGGTTATCATCGCTTTAGTGTTCAGCATCATTACCCTCTTAGTAGACCTTCTGTACGCGTGGCTCAATCCAAGCATCAGGTACAACTAATGGCGAAACACATACCAAGCAACAGTATATCTGCACAGGACGGGAGCCTGCCGGACAACAGTGCCCAAGAGCCCGGGGTCCAGTCACCGGCACGGATTAAGTTTCGGCGGTTCGATCATGTTTGACGGCATCGACATTCTCAGCCTCACGCGGAGCGAGCTTCGACACCGGCGTAAAGACATTCAGATCATATTCCAGGATCCGTTTGCAAGTCTTGATCCCCGCATGACCGTGGGCCGGATTGTTGCCGAGGGGCTTGAAATTCACAGGCCGGGTGTCGGGAAGGCGAAAGGCGCGAGAGTCGCTGAGCTGCTTGAGAGTGTGGGCCTATCGGGTTCGGACGCACAGCGGATCGGCATTGCCCGTGCGTTGGCCGTGGACCCGAAGCTGCTCGTCGCCTATACTACAGACCATGGGTGATCAAAGAAAGCTCGAAGGCAGCGTAGCGTTAGTGACCGGTTCTAGCCGAGGGTTAGGCCTGGTGTTTGCAGAAGGCTTGGCACGCGAAGGGGCGCGGGTAGTTCTCAATGGCCGTAACGAGCAAACGCTTGCTCAAGCCGTTAACCGGCTTCGTGACAAAGGTTTTGATGCGCACGCGGAGTGTTTCAGTATTCAAGACCCGGATGCGGTAGCAAGCGCGGTGGAGCGCGTAGAAAATGAAATTGGCCCGATTCGGATCCTTGTAAACAACGCGGGAATGCAGCAGCGGGCCCCGCTGGAGGAGTTCCCGCTCGACGGGTGGGAGAACGTGTTGGGCACGAACCTAACCGGAGCGTTTGTTGTTTCTCAAGCGGTTGCTCGAAAGATGATCCCGAGACGGTCGGGCAAAATAATCAACATCCTTTCGTTGCAGGCCGAGCTAGGACGGAACACCATCGCACCGTATGCGGCATCTAAAGGCGGACTCAAGATGCTGACCCGGGCGATGTGCGTGGAGTGGGCACAACACAATATTCAGATCAACGCAATAGGTCCTGGTTACTTTGAAACCGAGATGACCCGGAGCTTACGCGAAAACGAAGCGTTCGACACATGGATCCGTGGTCGAACACCGGCCGGGCGCTGGGGTGATCCTGAAGAACTGATTCCGGCACTGTTGTTGTTCGCTACCCCGGGGGCTGAGTTCATTAATGGTCAGATCATTTATGTCGATGGCGGCGTAACCGCAGCCATCTGAGTTACAACTGATAACTAGGAGAATCGCTATTATGAGCAACGCACAAGGAATCGGCTCGCACGACTCACACCGGCATCCAAGCAACTGGAAATACCAGAGCGACACCGGGCCCGGGCTGCATACGGTAATCTCGCCGCATAATTCGGTGTGTCTTGTGACCTGGGCGTTCCGCCTGAATCTCAACGCGAACGATAGTCATGAGCTTTCGCATTCTGACCT
>SLBH01000068.1 GCA_007126415.1 Spirochaetales bacterium | reverse complement strand
GCGCTCTCCGGCACGCCGTTTCGGCTGCAACGCTCCGATGAGCCGCAGACCCCCGGCATTCCGGCGTACCTCCGTGAACGTCTCGGCGCCGGTGCGCGCGTGGGCTCCGCAGCCGCGACCCTGTCGCTGAGCCGGTACCGCAGCCTGCGCGGGGAGCTCGAGCCGCGCGGCATCGTGATGGAGCCCTGCGGCGATCTCGTCGCGGCGATACGAGACGAGCGTCCCGCGCCGCCGAGCGCACCGGTATACGAGTTCTCGGCCGAGCGCGCCGGGCTTACCCGCGCCGATAAACTCGCGCGCCTGCGCGATGAGCTCACCCAGATCGGCGCCGACGCCCTGCTGCTCACCGCGCTCGATGAGATCGCGTGGCTCTTGAACCTGCGCGGCGCCGATGTGCCGTACAACCCGGTGGCGCTCGCCTACCTCATCCTGGAACCCCACGGCGCGCAGCTGTTCATCGATCCGCAGAAGGTGCCGGCCGAGATCGCCGAAGCGCTGCGTGCCGACGGTGTTTCCTGCCGGGGCTACGACGAACTCGAGACCGCGCTCTGCGAGCCGGCCCCGACGGAGCGTCACGCGCCGCAGAGCCACCCGACGGAGCGTCACGCGCCGCCTATCCACAGCGCGCAGACAGGCCCGGCGGGCGCGAACCCCGCACTCGACGCCGGCGATAACGCCGCGGACGGCGCCGTGGATTCCGCCGCGTCGACCGCGGGCGGCAGGGGCGCCGGCGGCGTTGTCGTCGCAGCCTCGCCCGATCAGATCACCATGCAGCTTGTGCAAACGCTGCCGGGTGGGGTGCACCTGCTGGAGCAACCATCTCCCGTCGCGCGCTTGAAAGCGGTCAAGAATCCGCGCGAGCTCACGCAACTGCGTGCCTGCATGGTGAAGGACGGCGCGGTTATGGCGTCGTTCCTGTTCTGGGTCACCACGGCACACGAGAGCGAGCCCGCAAGCGAGCTCAGCGCCGCGGCGTACCTGCGCGAGCTTCGCGCCGCGCAGCCTGAGTTTGTGGACGAGAGCTTCGCTGCGATCTCGGCCTTTGGACCGCACGGGGCGATTGTGCATTACAGTGCCTCCGAGGCGTCCGACCTCGCCCTTGAGCCCGACGGGCTCTACCTGGTGGACTCCGGCGGGCAATATCTTGACGGCACTACCGATATCACCCGAACGGTCGCGATCGGAGAGCCCAGTGAGCGGATGCGCACCGAGTACACCACGGTGCTGCAGGCGCATATCGCGCTGGCCGGCCTCAGCTTCCCGTACGGCACCACCGGCACGCAGCTCGACGCGGTTGCGCGGGCGGTGTTGTGGCGACGACATCGAAACTACGGTCACGGAACCGGCCACGGGGTCGGATTTTTCCTGAACGTACACGAAGGTCCGCAGCGGCTCTCGCCACGCTATAACGGCGTAGCATTGGAACCGGGCATGGTGGTATCGAACGAACCGGGACTCTACCGCGCAGGCGCCTACGGCATCAGGCTCGAGAACCTGGTTACGGTACGCGCCGATCGCGAGAACGTCTTTGGAAGCTTCTTGTGCTTCGAGACTTTGACGCTATGCCCGTTCGACCGGCGCTTGATTGACCCCGCGATGCTCAGCGCCGAGGAGCGCGACTGGCTCAACCGCTACCATCGCCGCGTTTACGACGAGCTTCATACTCACCTCTCACCCCCGGCGCGCGTCTGGCTCACCGAGCAAACCGCTGCGCTATAACGAGAGCGTCAGTTGCGTCGATTACCTCAAATGTATCGTATATTTTTTATCGATTTTTTTACAAAACCCCTTGCGTGCGCTCGCAATACCTTTTATAGTTGACATGTAGCACACGAGGAAACGCATCGCACAAGGGCGCCCAATCGGGGCGTGTCGAACGGTTATTTGGCATTCTGACAAGCCAATCCGGGTTTAGGAACAACGTGAACACGGATACGGTACAACGACGCATCGGGCTTTTTCTCGCCGCCTCCGGTAGTGTTCTCGTCGTCATAAACGCTGGGCTTGTCGCTCACGTACCGGCCGACGACACGCTACACGCGGTAATAACTCACCCACGCATCGTTCGGCTGCTTGCAGCATCGGGAATCTTGCTGCTAACCGGCGTCGTATGCGGACACACTACGCGCGTTTTACAGGTCGCCGTGCTTGTAGGGTTTGGGGCCACAAACAACCTCACCATAAGCGGCCCGGGCGTGTACGGCGTCGGGGTGCTGCTGCTCTCGGTCGTCGTCGCCTACAAGTACGGCTTCCTCGAGCAGGCGGTGCGCCTCAAGATCGCCGCGCTCTGCGGTATCACGCTTGTCGGTTCGGCGCTCACCGCCGGGCAATTCACCCCCGAGACCTTCTTACAATCGCTTAACTCCGCAACGTTCTTGATCATGTTTGTTGTTGTGATCGGAATCGCATTTGACGAGGAGTTGCGGCGCCTGAGCAGTTACAACGCCGAGCTTCGTAATGAACTCAAGAAATCCGAGCAAGCGGTGAAGATCGCTCAAAATACCGGCGGGCTCGTACACAACCTCCGCAACGACCTCGGGTTAATCTACGCCAGCCTCCAGGTAGCACGACTCACCAGCGACG
>SLBH01000112.1 GCA_007126415.1 Spirochaetales bacterium | reverse complement strand
TCTTCCTCGCCGCTGATGTGCGGGATTACATTGCCCATGATATCGGTTGCCGACAGCCCGGGGTATCCGGCACCGGAGATCGCCTGCATCGTGCTGACCTGTACGGCCTCGACTCCAAACGCACGGTGCAACGGCGCGAGCGCCATCGCGAGAAAGATGGTAGAGCAGTTGGGGTTTGTCACAAGCGCGCCGGGGTAGGGCTGATGCTCGATCATCGCGAGATGGTCGGCGTTGATCTCCGGTATCACAAGCGGCACATCGGGCTCCATGCGGTGGTTCTTGGAGTTGCTGATCACGACGTGTCCAGCCTCGCCGTAGTGACGCTCGAGCTCACCCGCGATCGAAGAATCGAGCCCCGAGAACAGTATGGCGCTCTCGAGCGGCTCTTCTGTGGATTTCACGCGCGTTTCGGCCGCCGAGTCCGGCAGGGCCGAGCTCTGAACCCAGCTTACCGCGTCGCGATAGGGTTTGCCGGCCGAGCGCTCGGACGCCACGAGCTCATGCACGCGAAAATAGGGGTGATGCTGCAGCAGGGCGATGAACTTCTGCCCGACCGCGCCGGTTGCGCCAAGTACGCCAACCTTGATGTTCTCCATACCAGACCTCCAGATAGCAGTCTCTTGGATCATTTCTGTATGGAGGAGATGTCGTTGATTTGCTTCCAGGGGTACAGCGCAGGAAGGAAACCAATAGCACTCCACCGTTTGGTGACAGTCCCTGGGATTTAGCCCAGGCAACCAAGTTTCTGCCGGTCAGGACGGCCGAAACCTTCGGCAAAGCACCCTTTCACGCGGTTTCTTAGGGTTCCTGAACCCTCAACCGCGCTACTGTTGAACTTCGCGCCTCTATTGATCCAAATATGTTGCGTTCAATTAATAGTAAATAATCGCTCAGTGGTCAAGCGTTTCTCAACGCTTTTCTCAACGCCGTCGGAACTCAAGAATCAAGAAGCGAGGGGTCCTGAAGGAAAGACAGCGCGAAGGCGCTGCGGTAGCAGCCCTCATCCTGCGCGTGCGGGCGGTACGAACCGCAGTTGACCGGTTGAATGCGGGTTGCAAGCGCGGCAGGTTGTTACATGAGCGGGATCCCGCGTGCTTTAAACGTCTCGATCGTCCGTTGCGGCCAAACCCCGGCCTGCACCTCACCGATATGTGCTTTTCGGAGAAAGAACATGCAGAGTCGTGATTGTCCGATGCCACCGCCGATCGTCTCGGGGTACTCCCCCGACAACAACCGCCGGTGCCAGTACAGCGTTCGGCGATCCTCGGCTCCGCATAACTCGAGTTGGCGAAGCAAGGACTCTTTGTTGACGCGAACGCCCATCGAGGATAACTCGAGGGCTTGCCCGATCACCGGATTCCAAACCAGTATATCGCCGTTAAGACCATAAAAGCCCTCGGAGGTTCGGCTCGACCAATCGTCGTAGTCCGGCGCTCGAGAGCCGTGGCTGCGACCGTCGCTCAAGGCGCCGCCGATCCCGATCAAAAACACCGCACCGTGCTCGCGCGTGAGCTCGTGCTCGCGATCTTCCGGGGATAGGTGTGGGTAACGCTGCAACGCCTCCTCGGCGTGCACGAAGGTAATCTCTTCGGGGAGTATGGGATGAATCGAAGGGAAGTGTTCAGACACGACGAACTCGGTCTGCTTCATCACCTCGTAGAGCTTTTCAACCGTTTTTTGTAAGGTCTCGATCGAGCGTTCGCGCGGTTCGAGTACGAACTCCCAGTCCCACTGATCGACGTACACCGAGTGAACGGCGTCGAGTTCGTCGTCGGGGCGCAACGCGTTCATATCGGTGTAGATTCCGAACCCGGGCGCGTAGCCGTAATCCGCCAGAGCCAAGCGCTTCCATTTGGCGAGCGACTGTACAACCTCCATCTCGGCGCCGTCGAGCGCGGCGACCGGGAACCTCACCGGGTTCTCGGTTCCGTTGAGGTCGTCGTTGATGCCCGAACCTCGTGGGACAAACAGCGGTGAGGTTACACGGCTGAGTCGTAAGGCCGAAGACAAGCCGTGTTCGAACTCGTCCTTCACGAGCTTGATCGCGAGCTCGGTACGCTTGAGATCGAGAATCGGTTGGTAGGCATCCGGTAAGGGGTTTTGCATGTCGTGATTGTGACGAATTTCGGGGAGATCGTGAATAGGGCCGAGAGAGCTGTATTGCTCAACACTGCCTATAATTGGACTTTACAGCTCGGTAGGAATCGGCTATAGTATCAGCAATTAGACGGATCTAGTGAACTGCTTGGGCTGTTAGTCCTTCCGCTTCGTTCGGTATTCCACCAGGTAAAGCTTTTCCACCGGTTCCGTAACACAACGCGTCTGCATTAAGCAGAAGGAGAGACTTTTCTATGGCTACGAAACTCTATGTCGGCAACCTCAACTTCCATACCGAAGAGCGCGATTTACGCGATCTCTTCGCCCAACACGGAGAGGTTGTATCCTTGAACATTATCACCGACCGTGAAACCGGCCGGTCGCGCGGATTCGGTTTTGTCGAGATGGCCGACGGCGATTCTGCAAAAAGCGCGGAGTCGGCCCTGGATGGCGCCGAGTTTGACGGACGTCAGCTCAAGGTAAACGAAGC
>SLBH01000102.1 GCA_007126415.1 Spirochaetales bacterium | reverse complement strand
TCCTTCATGAGCGCGATCAACGGGCTCACGACAACCGTGAGACCGGGCCTCAGCAAAGCAGGTAGCTGATAGCACAACGACTTGCCCCCGCCGGTGGGCAGGGCCGCAAACACGTCGCGGCCTTCGAGGGCCGCGCGTATAATCGTCTCTTGGTGGGGCCGGAAATCCGAGAACCCGAACGAGCGCTTGAGCGTCGCCTTTAGCTCGGACGCTCCGAGCTGCGAGGAAACGGCTCCCGTGTCTGAGCCTCTGTGGGGTTCACGCATTGAGGGGTTCGTACGATTTTGCGTCGACACTGCGCCGGCAGTATGCCCAACTCGCCGGATGCTTTCAAGCGGTCTGGGTTTGGTTTGAGCCCGGTTTGGGCTCCATGCCACGGGTTCGGCCGCGCCAGGGCGCTGCGTGCAGCGCCTTTCGGTTCCGCGGGGTGAGACCCGGCAACGCGCCTTACACTCGAACACCGAGCCGTCGTAGCTCCTCCACGAATCCGGAGAAACCGCCGTACGGGACGCTGCGGATCCCAAGCGAGGCGGCCGCGGCGGTATGTGCGGCGTTGTCGTCGGTATACACAATCGCGCCGGGGGCGAGGCCGGCGCGCTGCACGAGCTCGCGAAAGATCTCCGGATTCGGCTTTGTAACACCCACCTCGTACGACAGCACCACCGTGTCGAAATCATCCAGAAACCCGAAGCGCTCTTGCAAGCCCTCGATGCGGGCGGAGAAGTTGTTGGAGCACACGAGCGCGGAGTAGCCGAGTGAGCGAAGTGTTTGAATGAACTCCTGTACCGAGTGGTCTCGTCGATACGATGCAATCAAGAGCGATACGAGCTCGCGATAGGGCACCTTGAGCCCCCATTGCTGCGCCGCCCAGTTCCAGAACTGCGCATCGGTTATCTTCCCGCACTTGTAGAGCACATTCATCTCGCAGCTCGAGAAAAAGACCCGCCGAGCCTCAACTGCCGGCACCCCATATTCTCGGCCGAGAGCCTCAACGAAGCGCGCCTTACCCTCTACGAAGTATACGCCGTCGAGATCGAAGGTTACCCCTTGTATCGCCTCGTTCTCAGGTTGCGTGTCGTCGCCTGTCATGACGCTCACCATAACGCTCATCATAACGCACCTTAACCGGTTTGCGGAGCATGCGTTATACTTGAGAGGTGCACAGGAGGACTCGAGATGCAGGCGCGCTTCATGAGGTTTGGAGAGGTGGAGATCGACGGGAAACGTTATCAAGAGGATGTGGTGATTGAACGCGGTTCGGTCCGCGAGCGCGAGAAGCAGGGCTCTCGGCGCCACAAGGCCCGCTACGGACATACCCCGCTTTCAACGGATGAACCGATACCATGGAACTGCACGCGCATGGTGGTGGGAACCGGGGCGAACGGACGTTTGCCGATCACCGAGGATGTACGTTCCGAAGCCGAGCGACGTGGTGTTGAGATTGTAGCGGTGCCGACCGAGGAAGCGTGCCGTTTGCTGAGCGAGTCCACGCTTGAATCCACCAACGCTATACTCCATTTGACCTGCTGAAGGTGTGACGGGCTGGGCTCGCGCTCTTCGCCTCAACGCTTCAAGGTCTCGCCGACTGCAAACGCCATCACCGCCGCTCCGCTGATACCGATCGCGCCGATAAGCGGTGCCGCCGCGGCCAATCCCAGGACGGAGCTTGCGAACCCAATCACCACCGGACTCGCGGCGCCCCCGGCGTCGGTGATGGTGCGCCAGACCGCAAGGAACTCAACGGCCTGCGCCGCCGGCGCAAGATCGGTGCTCATCGTCATGTTGATTCCGGCGCCGATACCGTTGCCGATCGCGACGAGCGCAGCCGGGATTACGAACAGCGCCGGGGTGGTCGCGGCCGGTAGTATGAAAAATCCGAGCGAAAACAGAAGCAAGCACGGGAGCGCGGTCGTTTTTCTACCAAAGCGATCCATGGCGGTCCCGGCAGGGTAGAACAGCATCAGCTCCACGAGGTGCGAGAATCCAAACAGCAACCCGACGGCCGAGCTCGACATGCCGATTGCATCGCCCCATAACGGGAAGATGACCTTGCGCGCTTCGCGAATCAGTTTCAGTACCAGCACCACGAAGCCGGCGGTTACAAACACGCGTCTCTGCTCACGGATGAGATCCGACAACAACCGAACCGTTGGCGCGCGCGGTTTATCCGGCGCGGCCGAGCTGCCCGGCGCGTCGTGCGGAAGGTAGGCGACGCCGAGAACCGCCACCACCAAGCTGAAGCCGGCGAGCAGTAAGAACGCGGTGTGAAGCCCAAGCGCGTCCGCAAAGAAGCCGCCAAGGATCGGGCCCGCGGCCGAGCCCATGCGCGTTTCTCCGCCGAGGAGCGATAGCGCTCGTCCGCGGCGTGCCGCCGGCACGAGTTCGCGGAAGAACGCCAGGCGAGCAACAAAAAACAGCGTGTGCACGACGCCGAGGCCAAAGAGAATCGGCATCAGTTGATACGGATTGTTTACCACGGCCGCACCCAGCGCGAGTACCACCTCGGCGCAGAGCGCGAGGATCATGGCGCGGCGTTTGCCGAGACGGGCGATTACGACGCTACCGGGGATGTTCCCGCACAGCGCGCC
>SLBH01000141.1 GCA_007126415.1 Spirochaetales bacterium | reverse complement strand
CGGGCTCGTCGTTATCCTGGAGATCGGGGTTGGCGTCGCGTGGCCCTACATCCTCCCAGGCGTCGTCGCCCCACGGGGCTTCCGCGAGCCCCGGTGGAGCCTCCGCAAACAGTTCACCGGGGCCACGGGAAAACTGACCACACAGCACCGCCGCTACAACGACAGCCACAAAGAGGTTCCGCCTCACTGCTTCTTTCTCCTCGATACCATAGTCCACACAAACTCAACCCGCAACGCAAGATACATCAACACCACGATCGCGACACTCGGAACCCCGACGGCGCTCAAACGGCCGAGGTTAGCCATAGTACTACCGTCTACCCACCACTCGCCGCTCAGCGCGCGAAACACTACGATGAATGCCGTTAAGGGTATCACAGTCAACGCCACTTTCCCGACCGTTACGCCGAAAGCCCTCAACGGGACTCCACCCACGGCGCGATAAGCAGCGTGAAACAATAGCAGAACGCCTAGCGTAAACGCCACCGAGTTCGCGATCGAGAGGCCCACGACCCGCAACGCGGTTTCTTTCAGCCACAGCGACAACGCAACATCTACCACTAGCGTTATTATCGCCACACGGAGGGGTGTCTTGTAGTCGCCCGAAGCATAAAAGAAGCGTTGCAGAAAAGTGAACGCGCCGACACTGAACAACCCGAAGCAGTAACCCAGGAGCACCCGGGCCGCCAACTCGGTGTACTGCGCCTCAAACGCACCACGCTGCAGCGCTACCGCGATGATCTCACGCCCGAGCAGCGCCAAGATCACCGCCGCGGGAATGAGCAGCGCAAACAGGTAGCGAAGCCCATACTCTACCGACCTACGCAGCCCGGCGGTGTCGTTCTGCGCAAACTCACGACTCATCCGAGGAAACAAAACCGTCGTGATCGAGGCGCTGAATATCCCGAACGGCAACTGCCAGAACGTCAGTGCGTTCGTCATCGCGGAGCCGCTTCCGTCCTCGAGTCCGCTCGCGAAGAACAATGCCACTTGCTGATTGATCGTGAAGATCGAGGCCGCCGCAACTACCGGCAGCCATTGCCGAACTATGCGACGGAACTCAGGGGTATCGAAGCGGAACGACAAGCGGAAATCGTACCCCAGACGAAAAAAAGCCGGGCTCTGAACCCCCACCTGCAAAACGCCACCGATCAGCACCCCAACAGCCATCGAGAACACGCCAAGGTAACGGTGGAGCGTCAAGATCGACACAATCACCGCGATCGAGAAAAAAAGCGGCATCACCGCAGGTACAAAGAAGCGGTTGTGCGCGTTCAAGGTCCCGACGATAACGGCGCTCACGCTAATCAACAATAAGTAGTTGATCAAGTACCGGAACAGATCCGCCGCGAGCGCCTGCCGAGCCGGTTCCGGAAAGTCCAAAATGGTGTTGATGATCGGCGTCGCGAACGCCACAGACAATGCCAGCACCGGCAAGAGAATAGCAAACTGCAACGCCAGGATATTGCGTACCAACGCTCTGGGCTTCGGACCGCCTGGGTCGCGCACGATCTCTTGCGAGAGCACCGGGATAAAGGCCGAGGAGAGCGCCCCTTCCGCGAGAAGTTTTCTCAGGTTGTTAGGAATATTGAACACTAAGTTTAGAACATCGGCTTCGCCGGAGGCTCCGAACACCGCTCCGATGACCGCGATCCGCACAAACCCGAGCAACCGAGAGGCAAAGGTAGAGACCATCACCACAACCGTGGAGATCGTGCTGCTACGAAGCGACGGCTCCGCCGCGCGCTTGCTACACACCGGAACCCCCAACGAGATGAGAGACGCTGTGGCTGTTGCCGGAGCCTGCGTTGTAGCGCTCGAGGAAGGCTTGTTTGAACGGTAAAAACGCGTCTCGCTCGATGGCGTCGCGCGCGCGATCCACGACACGACTCATAAAACGCAGATTATGACGGCTTACAAGCACGGGGCCGAGCAGCTCGCCCGCCTTGAACAGGTGGCGCAGATACGCACGCGAGTACGTTCGGCAGGTTTCGCAGTCACACTCGGCCTCTATCGGCTCGTGAGACTCCGTGTGCGCGGCATGCTTCAACACCACCCGTCCGCGGTCGGTGAACGCAAGACCGTTACGCCCCGCCCTGGTCGGGAAGACGCAATCGAACATATCGACCCCGTGCTCTATCGCGGTCAAGACGTACTCGGCCGTGCCGATGCCCATGACGTAACGAGGTTTGTCGCGCGGCAGTAACGCGGCGGTAGCGCCCACAAACTCCTCGAATACCCCAAACGGTTCGCCGACCGAAAGCCCCCCGATCGCGATGCCGGGCAGGTCAAGTTCGCAGATTGCCGCGGCGCTTTCACGGCGCAGATCATGGTGGAAGTTGCCCTGCACGATCGGAAACAGCCGGCCTTGATACCCTGTCTCGATAGAGCGCCACGCCTGAGCCGCACGCTTAGCCCAGTCGGTCGTGATGCGTACCGCGCGCTCGGCCTCCGAGCGCTCAACCTCGAAACCGGTACAGTAATCGAGCGCCATCTGTATGTCGCTCCCGAACACCCGCTGTATCTCGACCACCTTCTCAGGCGTCAGCAGATGCCGCGACCCGTCGATATGCGACTGAAACTCTACGCCGTCGTCGCGCAGCTTACGCAACCGCGAGAGCGAAAACACCTGAAACCCGCCCGAATCGGTCAAAATGTTGTGCGGCCACCCGGTGAAGCCGTGAAGCCCTCCGAAACGTTCGAGAACCTCGAGGCCCGGTCGAAGGTAGAGGTGATAAGTGTTGCCGAGGATCAACCGAAATCCGAGCTCGGCAACTTGTTTCGGCTCCAAACCCTTAACCGAACCCGCGGTGCCGACCGGCATGAACGCGGGCGTCCGCAGCGCGCCGTGGGCCAAATGGAGCCGGCCGGTGCGCGCCGAACAACTCGCGTCTTGATGATGGATGCTAAACAATAGTGTTACTCGCTTTTTATTAGAACCAGGATCATGCTGCGCGCGGGGCTTCGCCGAGGGCTGCGAGACCGCCCGGACCGTCGATGTGAATAGCGCCCGTCAGGTACGGGCGTGGCGGAACAGTATAGCCCCAAGAATCAGGAACACGAACACCGGCGCCCACGCCCCCCACAGCGGCTCAACGCTACCGGAAACGGCAAGGAGATTCAAGACCATACGTGCTACGTAGTAGACCACGCCCAACGATACCGAGGTAAGCAGACTGCCGAGCAGTACGTTCTTTCGCAGACGCGATCCCACCCCGGTTGCAAACAACGCCATCAAGAACGGCGTGGTAGAGAACGCATAGCGTTCGTAGAGCTCGCTTGCCTGCCGGCGGTACGGTAGCCCGGCATCTCGCAGCGACGCTACCCAGTCGTGCGCATCCTCGAGCGGCATTTCCCCTACGTCGCGCGTCACGCGCGCAAACACCCGTGGTTGTGTGTTGAAACGTGGGTCGCTATAACGCTCGTGCTCCTCTCTTATCAAGCGCTCAGGGTCGTCATCGCTACGCAGATAACGTTTCACGTCGGTGAACTCCCAGTACTCGCCGGTCCACTGCGCCGACGCCGCGTCGAGCCTCTCCTCCAGTTCGCCGTCACGGTTACGTACCACCACGAGTAGGCGCGACAGCGTGAGGCGATCGGCGTTATAGAACTCGGCGATATAGACGATGCGGTTACCGTCGCCGAGGACCGCCACATCCGGATTGCTAAAATCCCGGTGAGCTTGTAGCAACTCTCGTTGCAGCGTGTTCTTCCGGCGATAGCTTTCGATTACGACGCCCTCTTCAAACAGAAACCCGAGCAAGCTCAGCACCGCTCCCACAACCAAGACCGGCGCAGTAAAACGCCGCAACGACATCCCACCGGCGAAGACCGAGATCAACTCGTTACGGCTATACATGATGCCGAGCGTATAACTGACACCGAACAGTACCGAAAGCGGCAAAGCGAGTGAGATTGACTTCGGGAGATAGAGCAGCTGCACCCGCCAAACCGCCTCCAGAGGAATCTCGAGCGAGAGATAGCGGCCGATATTCGCAAAGAGCTCTATCACGTGCAGCAACAGCACGAAGAAGCACAAGCTCACGAAAAGGCCGACCAGCAGCTGCTTTAAAATGAAACGATCAAGCGTCACAACCATACTTCACTCAGCGCCGCACTACCGCGGCAAACACAAGCACGCCGACGACGGCGACAAGAATGTTAGGAAACCACATCGCGAGGATCGGCGAGATGTACGGAGGCTCCACCCCAAAGGTTTGCCCTCCGAGGATGAGCGCCCAGTACAACACCGCGATGAACAGGCCGATGCCGAACCCAATCGAGCGTCCATGCCTCCCGCCCACAACGCCCACCGGAAACGCGAACACGACGAACGCTAAGCACGCGAACGGAATCGCAAACTTCTTATGAAACTCTATGCGATACAGCTGCAGAGTTCGGTCGAAAAAGCGGCGATCGCGGTCTCGCTCAAGCTCTCGCCGGCTTCGCTCTACGGCGCTTTCAAGCTCCGCCGCCTCACGCGTCTCAGGTTCAAGCGATGCGGCCTCCGGCTCGCGATCGTCGCGTGGTTCAGGCCCGCGTGGCTCCGGCTCGTGCGCATCCTCATCACTCGCCTCTGCCTCTGCTTCATTCCGCAACACCTCCTCGAGCTCCGCCTCCTGTCGCCGCAGGCGAGTCTCGAGCTCCTCAACCCGTTGCCGGTGCTCCCGGCGCTGTTGATCCAGCCGCTCTTGTTTCTCCTTGATCTCCTGCGCGAGGTCGTACGAGCTCATCTCGCGCGGACCCGGCGGGCGCATCGCGAGCGTGATATCTCCAAGAAGAATATGATACGCCATGCGGTTTGCGTGTGAATACTGATACCGCAACTCGCCCGAGCGTTTCGCTTCGTGCGTAGTTACGCCCTCGAGCTCAAGCGACACCACCCCGACCCCATGCGCCTCCGGCCGAAGCCGCGCGTAGCGCGAGAGGATCACCCGATCGCCGCTACCGTCACGGTCCACGATCACGAGGTCGCTTATGCGGTTTCCCTCGACCTCTCCGGTCACGATAATACTGTCTTGATACTCGGTAACGCTGTTGGACTCGAGCTCGAGGTCCGGATTAGAGTACAACAGCTCGCGGTACAGTCGAGCGAAGTTGATAGTGCCGACCGGAAGGAAGTAGTCGTTCATCACGAACGATACCGAGGAAAACGCAAGCCCCAAAACCGCGAACGGGATGAACGCGCGGGTGAGCGAGATCCCGGCTGCGCGGACCGCGAGAAACTCGTTGTCTTGCGACAGCCGCCCAACGCTCAGCAACGCGCCCACAAGCGCGCCGAACGGAAACGCCAGCGCGATAATCGAGGGTAACGAGTAGAACACGAGCCGCGCAACGTCGAGCACGGGTACGTTCTTGGTGAGGATGTCTTCCGCCAGGAGTAGCAGCTGATTGACGAAAAATATTACGAAAAAGAAAAGAAAGGCTACGCCGAACCCGAGCAAGAACTCTCGGGTTAGGTATCGGTAGATCACCCCGTAGCCGCGACCGGCCATATGAGCCTTCACTGCGTGCCTTCGAACAGCCTGCCTCTTGTCGGCTATAGCTATACGCCGGTGGAGCCGAAGCCCCCTGCTCCGCGTACCGACTCGGGTAACAAATGGTGCTGCTCGAATCTCGCCCGCGTTACGGGAGCCACGACCAACTGCGCGATTCGGTCACCAGGCGCTATCTCGAAGACCTCGCTCCCGTGATTGATGAGTAGTACTTTTATCTCGCCGCGGTAGTCTGAGTCTATTGTACCGGGCGTGTTAAGCAAGGTAACACCATGCTTCCAAGCAATTCCGGAGCGAGGCCGCACCTGCCCCTCGTACCCCGGCGGGAGCGCCATCCAGACGCCGGTACGCACCAACGCTCGATCGCCGGGCGCGACCCGCGCTTCCTCGGCCGCTTTGAGATCGGCGCCGGCAGCATCCGGCGAGGCGTACTCGGGATGCTGCCCGGGCTCGCACCGGTACGCGACCGTCTTAGTCACGTCGGTTGCGTCCACCTCTATCTCCGCCGCGGCCTCCGCGGTCACCTCCGCGACCTGAGCGCTCACGATCGTCACGCCCACGGCCTTCTCGCGGCCGGTCTCGGTCACCGTCGCCGCCCCTGCCGGACTCGTCGTCGGCTTCGTAGATGAGACTCAAGTTAACGCGACCCATCTTGTCGATCTCGATGATCTTCACCGGAACTTCCTGATTCATTTGGAGCACATCCGAGACTTGGTTGACCCGGCCGGGCGCCATCTTGGAGATATGGCATAACCCTTCCTTACCGGGCAAGAACTCGATAAACGCGCCGAAATCCACTATGCGCCTGACAACACCGTCGTAGGTCTTGCCGACCTCGGGCTCCTCGAGCAGCGCGAGAAACGCCTCGCGCGCCTCCTCGGCGCCGGCCTTATCTTTTGAGTAAACCGTGACAAGCCCGCTGTCCTCGATACTGACCTTTACCTCGTGGCGATCCTGTATGGCCTTGATTGTTTTGCCGCCGGGTCCGATGAGAAGACCGATCTTTTCGGGGTCCACCTTGAAGCTCAGGATGCGGGGTGCGTGCTCCGAAAGAACCTCGCGCGGCTTCTCGATCACCGCGTTCATCTTCTCGAGGATATGCATCCGTCCGCGACGAGCTTGATCCAGCGCGGTGTTCATGATCTCCTGGCTAACATTCGAGATCTTGATATCCATCTGAAACGCGGTAATTCCGTCCTTGGTGCCGGCGACCTTGAAATCCATGTCCCCGAGGTGATCTTCCTCACCCAGAATATCGGACAACACCACCGTTGTGTCGCCTTCCTGCACCAGTCCCATCGCGATCCCGGCTACCGATTGCTCGATTGGAACACCCGCGTTCATCAGCGACAGCGATCCACCGCAGACCGTCGCCATGGAGGACGATCCGTTGGACTCGAGCACCTCGGAAACAACACGAATGGTATAGGGGAACGCCTCTTTGTTGGGGATGAGATTCTCGAGAGCGCGGTGGGCAAGGTGCCCATGCCCGATCTCGCGACGTCCGGTACCGAGGCGACCGGTCTCGCCGACCGAGAACGGCGGAAAGTTGTAGTGCAGCATGAAGTGCTCGCGCCGATCGCCTTCGAGGTCGTCCATAATCTGCTCATCGTAGACCGTGCCGAGCGTTGTGATCGCGAGCGCCTGAGTCTCGCCACGCGTAAACAGCGCCGAGCCGTGCGTACGATTGAGCACGTCCACTTCGCACGTAATGTCGCGAATGTCCTCCGGCCCACGGCCGTCGCAGCGCTTGTTTTGCTCGACGATTGCGCCGCGCATAACCTCACGCTCAACGTCCTCGAATATCTTCTTGAGCTTCGGCTCGTCGTCTTCCTCTATCTCGTCGCGGAACTGTTCGAGCGCTTCCTCGGCCACCGCCTTCAGCGCACTCGAGCGGCCGAACTTGCCCTCGGTGAAGGTTGCCTCGGCCACCTTGGGCCGAAGATACTCCCGCACCTTATCGGCGATGGGAAGCTCTTCGGGAGCCTCCACCAAGGGCAGCTTCTCTTTACCGACCTTGGCTCGCAGTTCGTCCTGCATCCGGCAGAGTTCGGCGATCGGCTCGCGCGCGGCCTCGATAGCGCCGAGCATCACTTCTTCCGAGACTTGTTGCGCGCCACCCTCGACCATCATGATACCGTGCTCGCTTCCCGCCACCACGATATCGAGCTCACCGCGCTCGATTTCCTCGAAGGTTGGGTTTATGCGGTAGGCGCCGTCGACCCTTGAGACGCGCACCGCCCCGATTGGGCCGTCGAACGGCACGTCCGAGATATGAACGGCCGCCGAGGCCGCCACCATCGCAACGACGTCCGGCGGGTTGGACTGGTCGGCCGACACGGTGGTAGGTACAACCTGAATCTCGCGCTTGAACATCTTGGAGAACAACGGCCGCATGGGGCGGTCTATCAGTCGCGAGACCAAGATCTCTTTATCTTTTGGCCGGCCTTCGCGCTTCAGAAATCCTCCGGGAATCTTACCGGCGGCGTAGTACTTTTCGTTGTACTCGACCTGGAGAGGAACAAAATCGCGCTCTTCTATCTTGGTGCCGCAGCAGACCGTAGCGAGCACCGCGCTACCACCAAAGGTGGCAAACACCGAGCCGTTTGTTTGCTTCGCCATTTTGCCGGTTTCCAGGATCAGCTCCTGTTCCCCGAGTTTCATTGAGATACGTTCCATTATTCTAACTTCCTCATTTTCACGTTTCTTTCACGTTTCTTTCGTGCTTGCGGTTAGGCTGTTACTTGCGAAGCCCAAGCTGCTTGATCAGGCTGCGATAGCCTTCGAGATCCCGGCGACGGAGGTACTTCAGGAGACGCCGTCGTTGACCGACGAGCTTAAGCAAACCCCGGCGGGAATGATGGTCTTTTTTGTGGTCCTTGAAATGCTCGGTGAGCTCTTCAATGCGAGCGGTCAGCATCGCGATCTGAACCTCGGTTCGACCGGTATCTTTCTCGCCCTTACCAAACTGCGTGATAATCTCCTGCTTCTTCTCTTTGCTGAGCGGCATCTATTCTCTCTCCTTATTGCTCATGCGATTTGAGTTGCCGTAAGAATCGAATACGATTCGGGTCATTGCATTTCCATGACCACCGGACGTGGTTTTCCGTTATTGTTACTATATCGCGATGGGAACCGCCCTCGCAGTGGAACTCAACCTCAAACGCGCCCGCATACGGTAAAACCTGAGTGCAGTCGTGCTTACGCATCCGACACTCAGACCGATGATGCAGGAGCGGTACAGTGGCGACGTCCACCTCAAACTCACTACCCAACAGGCGACGTACGCGTTCAAGATCACCGTCCAGCACGGCGCGCCGGATTACGGTACTGCTTACAGGTAGTTGCAGCTCATTATCGACGACCGGAGGAGCGATGTCAACCCGAACGCCGTAGCCCTCGAGATACCTGCGAACCTCATGCGCGCCCATCTGCATATCCCGGCCGCAGCGAAAGTTACTCCCGATCGCGAGGTATCGCAGCGCAAGGACGGCACGCAGGCAATCCAGGAACGCTTCCCCGCTGAGACTGCGAAAGCGCTCGTTGAACTCCACCGCGATCACGACACCAACGCCGAGCGCCTCGAGCTTTTCGAGCCGAAAACGATAACTCTCGAGGTCACCATGATAAGACTGTGGTCGCAACCGGCGAGCAGGATTATCAGGAAAGGTCAACACCGTCGCAACCGTGTCTTCCGAAAAGCCGTGAATGAGCTCGATCAGCGACCGGTGTCCTCGATGCACACCGTCGAACACCCCGATCGAAAGCGCGATCGGCTCCTGCGGCAGATCTACACCGCGTTCGAGCGTAGCCCAGTCGATTACCTTCACGACTCGATGGCCTTCACGAATCGGTATTTCCAGGACCCGTCGCGGCGCTCGAGCACCGCGATCAAACGCTCGTCCGGGGTCAAAGCTGCGTACACGCCGTCGGTGCTCACCGTGTCGCGCAGCGGCTCGAACGCCGGGTGGCGCAGCGCCACCCCGTGCAGCATCCGCTCGGCGATCTCGGGCTCCACCACGAGCGGCGTTATGCCTTCCAGTTTCGGCAAGAAGCGCGCCGGCGGGACGAGGTCGCGCTCACGGTCGAACTCATCGGGGTGAACCGCGTCCTCCAACCGGAAGCCCCCCACCGCGGTGCGCCGCAACGCCACGAGGTGCGCGCAGGAGCCCGCAGCGTACGAGAGATCGCGCGCAAGCGCTCGCACGTAGGTGCCCTTGCTGCAGAGTACACGGAGATTCAGTCGTCCGGTCTCGGTTTCGTAGCGGCCGAGCTCGAGCTCGTATACCGTAACCGGACGAGCCTCAAGCCGGGGATCGTCGCCGGCGCGCTTGCGAACCGAGGCGCGTCGGCCCTCCAGTTTTATCGCGGAGTATACCGGCGGCGTTTGCATGAACTCGCCGCGAAACTGAGTTGCGGCATGCTCCAACGCCTCGAAGCTCGGACACTCGCTCGAGGCGGTTATCTCACCTTCCGGGTCTAACGTGTCGGTCTCGATGCCGAGCTGCAGCACCGCGTAGTACTCTTTTGGAAGCGCAGTTACGTACGGGGCGAAACGAGAACAGGCGCCGCCTGCCGCGATCAACAGCCCGT
>SLBH01000263.1 GCA_007126415.1 Spirochaetales bacterium | reverse complement strand
TGGGTCCCGGTAGTAAGTGAAACGGGTCGCGCGGCCTTCCGTGCAACCGAACCTCGAAGTGTAGATGCGGGCCGGTAGTGAGGCCGCTACTGCCGACCGTTCCTATTATCATACCGGAAGATACGTGCTCGTTCAACTGCACCTCGATGGAATCAAGATGTCCGTAGAGCGTTTCGTATCCGTTGTTGTGCTCGAGCACGACGTAGCGTCCGTAGATCGCGCTCCGTCGGGCCTCTACGACTCGCCCCGACGCAGCGGCGTACACCGGTGTCCCGCGCGGGGCTCCGAGATCTATTCCGGCGTGAAAACTGTTGCCCCCGGTGAACGGATGGCGCCGAAACCCGAACCCCGAGGTTAGGCGCATCCCCTCGACCGGCGGGCGAAACAGCACGTTCAGAAACGCGCGCCGCTCGTCCGCCGTGAAGTCCTCGCCCGGGAAAAACGCGAACTCTTTTGTCTTGTTCTCGCGCGCGACGCGGATCGTGATCGCGTCCGCTTCGTCGAGATCGTCTTCGACTCGATCGCTCAACATCACCTCCAAGGAAGACTCCGCTTCGGTGGGAACAAATAGACCGGGAACGCTCGGTACGAGAATCGTGTCGATATCCTTCGGGAGTTGCGATCCTTCGATTCGATTGAGTGTCGCGAGTGCGCTGTAGGGAATCGAAAACCGTGAGGCCAAGGAAATCAAGGTATCTCCTGAGTTGGGGCGATACCGGTAGAGCATCAGGTGAGGCGGAGCGGCCCCCTGTCGGTGCGCGCGATAGAAGCGCGAGACGCTGTCTTGCTGCTGTTGAAACAACGGGTCGCGCGAACTGAGGTTTTCTATTAACGGAAACTCAAAGCCGACGGCAGGGGCTGCGGCGCCGAGAAACAACAGCGCCGCCGCGCATGCGCGAAGCCCAAGCCGTGAGCGGCGGGTGCCGATGGGTTGAGTGCGGCTCGTTGTCTTATGTACCTGCCTCATCGCCTCGTTGCTTAACGCGTTGAATTGGGAGTGCCGGGGGCGCAGTTGTAGCCGATCCACAGCAGAATCACAATCGCGATGGCCGCAGCCGGCGCCGGTTGTCCGGCAGCGAACAACATGATCGCGATATACCCGAGCATAACGACGGCCCCAATTGTACCCCCTGCCTTCAGTATCGGCAGAACGTGTTCTCGCGACCAGCGGCCTTTGAATCGGCGATATAGGAGAACCGGCGCCGTAACGGCCGGTAGTGCGATCAACACCGTGGTGTAGAGCTGCGGGGCTTCGCGTGCGAACCACCACAGCGGAAACACAACGATGAACGCGGCGAACAACAGAACTACGGCCGCCGCCGCGACGGTAGCGATGCGAAGCGCAGCGCGGCGATACCCGGCTGCGATACGGCGGAGGCTTCTCGAGGTCTTCTGAGTTAAGCTGTCCATTACCGGCTCTCCGAGGCGTGCAGCCCGGCGAGGAGGTTCTCGACATGCTCGAGCCCGCGGCCGTCCTCGAGGCCGAGGTACACGCTATACGCGCGTTCGAAATACTGTTGTGCCGCAACACGGTCACCGGAGCGCTCGGAGATTCGGCCGAGCGCTACGAGGTCCTGAGCGATGCCGACCGAGTTCTCTATGAATTTGTCGGTCTCAAGCGCCGCCGATGCCTGGTTGAGCGCTTCCTCGAAGCGCCCTTGACGAGAAAGTACCGAGGCGAGCATATACCGATTTGCCGCGATTTCGCGATGCTTGCCGAGCTCGCGATTGAGCGAGAGCGCCTCACGCAGGTATTTTTCTGCGCGCTCGAAATCGCCGTGATCAGCGGCAAGCAGCGCGCGCGCGTGTAGTGTCACCGCGGTACCCGCGCTATCGGGCGAGCGCTCCAAAATCGTGGCGGCCGTATCTATGGCCTGCTCGGCTGCGTCGGTTCGCCCGCGCCGCAGTTCTATCTCCACCAAGGCGGCGTAGCTCTCGATCGCGACCGCGGGTGCTCCGGCAATCTCGGCGAGTTCGGCCGAGTCGCGGTAGTGCGCCGCCGCCGCCGCGAGGTCACCTTCCACTGTGCGTAGGCGGCCGAACGCCGCGAGCGCGCCGGCCACTCCGGTGCGGTGATCGAGACTGCGATACTGGCGCAAAGCGGTGTCGAAAAAAGCCCGGGCGTCTTCGATGCGCCCCCTGTGAAGTGACTCGGTTCCGTGGTCCATATTTCGCGCCGCTTGCCGGCTAACCTCAGTCACCTCTCCGGTTGCTTCCGGCGTAGATGAACACGCAACGAGCAACGCTACGGTGACAACCGCCGAAAGCGCGAGCCCCGCCCGCATTGGGCCACACCGGCGGCCACACCGGCTTGGGCCACAACTGCGGCCTTGGAAACGGCCCCGGAAAAAGGGTGGGAGTAGGACGGAACGTAACGAGGCGACCTGCGTCCGGTGGGAGGTCATCAAAAATCCTCCTGGCGATAGCTTTCAAACGACGAGGCGGGCTCAGGGCGCGCTTGAATGCCGCCGCGAAGAAGTGGGTTATTACGCAGCCCGTGCAGGACTTCGTGACCGGTTTCAAGGGCCTCGCGGCTCTCGTACAGCAGTGATCGGATCTCGGGTGAGGTGCCGGCAACGAATCCCGAGAACTCCTCGATAT
>SLBH01000145.1 GCA_007126415.1 Spirochaetales bacterium | reverse complement strand
CCGTTGGCGGCGCAGAAACCACCTGATGTGCCACGGGTACTCGGAAAAGGGCTTCGACGGTAGGCGCGCCATATGTCACTCCTCGGTACTAAATTGCATCGTCCCAAGCAGCCAAAAGGTACCGCCACGGAGGAGCATCGGCAACGCACAACCCGTAACGTTGACACGCAGGTGCCGGCGGACTACCCTACCGACACAACTGTCTTTCAAGGAGTTACCTCGGGTGCAGCGCCGGCCGGCACGTTCGCGGGTATTGATATGGAGCGTTCTCTTCGCGTTTGGAGCCCTGCTCATCACTCCGGCCCCGGAACCTTTAGAGGCGGGGGTCGGGTCCTGCAGATTGTTAATCATCGACAGCGACGACGGCGAGCCGTATGCGTCGTTACGGATGGCCCTGCTTTCGGAGCTCGAGCGTCTTGGATGCGGCGAAAACGCCGATCATCTCTTCGAGCAGATAGACTACCATAGCATCAACAACGAACTCGGGCTCGCGCGCCGCATTTGGCAGACGAGTTCGCCCGAAGAGTACGACGCGGTCGTGATCCAGGGGACGATCGCGGCTATCGCGGCGTACGAGCTTGCTTACGGGCGGTCGTCCCCCACCGTCTTTTTCGCCAATGTTACCGACCCGGTCGGCATAGGGCTTGTAGATCAGTTGTCGGGGCCCCCGCCTGCCAACTTCACCGGAATCGCGTATCCGGTTCCGCCGGCTGAACGCTTACGTCTTATCCGCAACGTGTTTCCCGATGCGCGAGATATCGGGTTGATTCATACAGATATGCCGCAGTCGGTCTCGTACAACCGTAGGCTCGAGGAAGCGTTGCAGCAGGAGGAGTTCCAAGACCTCAGGCTGCACCGTCGCGAAGTACCGTTTGTTCCCGGCAGAGACGGCTTGCGCCGCAGCGCCGCGCTTTCGCGCGAGTTTATTGAAGAGCTCGACCCGGTCGTCGACGTTTTCCTAACACCGAACGACCAGTTGGGCGTACACGAGGAGTTCGTGCGGCTTCTCGTGGGCCTCGGTAGCACGCCGGTTATCGCAACCGACGAGTACGCGGTTACCGAAGGCTGGGGAGCGGTGCTTTCGCTGTTCGGCTCCACGGTTGATTCAGGCCGGACGCTCGCCGGCATGATCTACAGCTACCTGAGCGGCACCTCGCTGCAAACCATCGAGCCGCGCGAGCCCACCCCGCAGCTTGTGGTAAATCGAAGAATGGCCGAACGCTTCGAGATAGAGATTCCCGAGAAATGGTCGGACTTCTAGTTTGGTGGGTCAAGGAAGCGCAATGAGGCAAGCCGATTCGTCTCGAACCCAACACCCCCCGCCTCCTCGCTCGCGCCTGCAGACCCGAATCGTGTTCGCGCTGATTGCAATCCTCATAGTTACGATGTCCTCGGTAGCTGCGGTGAACTACCGATTCACGCGAGACGCCATTCTCGCGGATCTGCAGCGCCGCAGCGAGCAAGTAGCGCAACGATTGCAGAACGCACTCGCGATACCACTCTGGAGCTACAACGAAGAAACCGCCTCGGGCTTCATCGAGGCCGAGATGGCCGACCCCGGAATCATCGCGATTGTAGTTCAGGAACACCGTGAAGGCTACGAGGAGCAAAGCTCCGGTGAGCCGGATGCTGCGCGGTTCTGGATCGCCTACAGCCGGGGGAAGCAACACAACTCGGCACATCCGGTCTCCAGTAGTGCAGCGCTCGAAGCGCATGCCCAACGCGCATACGGCAGCGTCGCGGCGGATATCCACCATCAGGAGCTGCAGATCGGAACCGCGCGCGTATACTATAGCGACTCCGCCGCCCGCGCCGAGATCAGGGCGCAGCTTCGCTCCACCGCTGCGGTTACTGCGGTGCTCGGCGTGGCGCTCGCGGCTGCTCTCTCGGTGCTTCTCAACCGCATGGTGGTACATCCGCTGCAGAATCTACTGCGCGGCATCGACAACGTTGCCTCCGGAGACTATCGCGCCATCGCCGAACGCCACCGCAACGACGAGATCGGCGAGCTCACCCGCGGCTTTGAACGCATGGTAGCCACCGTCGCCCGCCGCGAGCAAGAACTGCTGAACGCAGTCGAGGATAAAGCCGCGATGCTACGCGAGATTCACCACCGAGTAAAGAACAACTTTCAGATACTCTCGAGCCTTTTAGGACTGCAGAACGAGAACCTCAGCGAAGAGGCGCGCTCGGCGTTGCAGGAAAGCCGCAATCGCATTCGCTCTATGGCGATGGCGCACGAAAAACTGTACGAAACCTCGAGTTTGGCTCGCATCACGTTCGATCAATACCTGCGAGAGCTTGTCGAGATGCTGCGCGTCAACTACGGCGTTCCTGCCGACACAGTGCGGATAGACACCGTACCGGTTGCACTCGACCTAGACACCGCGGTGCCGCTCGGCTTGCTGCTCAACGAGGCCGTATCTAACGCATTCAAACACGCCTACCACGAGGCACACTCGCCCATCGTCTCAATCGGCTTACAGCGACAACACGACGCTGATCGCACACTGATAGTACTAACAATCGAGGACAACGGCCCCGGGTTCCCATCAGGGTTCGACCTCGCAACAACCGAAGGTTTAGGGCTTCGCTTGATCTCAGCGCTCACCGAGCAAGTCAACGGAGCGCTCGATATCTCATCGCAGCATGGCGCGCAACTCCGCATCCGGTTTCCGGTACGCTCCGCCGGAGGCACCGCCCCGGATATCGCCCCGATCGGATAACGCGAAAATCCGTGCAACCCTGCGCATTCCGCTTGCCTGTAACTGTAGCGTTTCAATAGATTGAACACCGATGAGTGCAATCATTGAAGTTCGAGAACTGCGAAAACGCTACAAAGACGTGAGCGCGGTAGACGGCGTCAGTTTCGGGGTCCCGGAAGGCGTATGTTTCGGTCTGCTCGGGCCGAACGGCGCCGGCAAAACAACCACGATCGAGATAATGGAGGGGCTCCTCGACCCAACCGCGGGTGAGGTCTTGTTCCGTGGCCGCCCGATCGACCGACGCTTCAAAGAAAAAGTCGGGATCCAGTTTCAGCACACCGCTTTACCCGAGTTCATAACGGTGAACGAGACGCTGAAGCTGTTTTCAGCGTTTTACCCGCACCCGCGCCCGCTCAACGACGTTGTCGATATCTGTGCCCTCGAAGAAATCATCGACCGCGACAACCGCAAGCTTTCCGGCGGACAGCGCCAGCGGCTCCTTCTGGCGCTCGCGATCATCCCGCAGCCGCAGCTCGTGTTCCTCGACGAACCCACCACCGGGCTCGACCCACAGGCACGCCGCAACTTCTGGTCGCTGATTGAACGAGTGCGAAGCGAGGGCACCACCGTGATGCTTACAACGCATTACATGGACGAGGCTCAGCTTCTCTGCGACCAAGTCGCGATTATGGACCACGGACGCATTCTGGAGATCGACAGCCCGCAAACTTTGCTGGAGCGTCACTTCGAGGGCGTGGTTGTGCGCCTTCCGAATGCCGACGCCGGCGTGTTGCACAACGGCGCTCGCCTTCCTGCCGCCACCAAGCGCAACAACGGCGCACTCGAGCTTACCACTACACAACTCGACGACACCTTCCGGAGTCTTCTCGACCTCGGTGTTAATCTCGACGGTTTCAGCATTCACAAGCCCAACCTCGAGGATCTTTTTATCAAGCTCACCGGTAGTACGCTTCGGGTCTGAAGCCTGAGGCCTGCGGCCTGCGGCCTGCCGGCCTGCCGGCCGCGTTAGGGGATCATCCGTATGAGAAAGTTCATCGCTTTGTTCAACGCCCGCACAATGGAGTTCCTACGCGACCGCGGCGCGTTATTCTGGAACATCCTGTTTCCGGTCGTCTTGGTGGTTGGTTTCGCGTTTGTGTTCTCAAACGGTGACGACTCGCTGTTCACGGTCGGCTTACTCGGAGACGGAGACGCGCCTGAGAGTTTGCGAGAGCTCGCCGGCATTGAGTTCGTCCGCTACAGCAATTCCGACGACGCACAGCTTGAAGCCGTTACAACGAGACTCCGACAGCACCAACTCGATATGGTGATCGATCTCGATCGCGCCGAGTACTACCTCAACTCCGAGGCGCCCGGGGCCGAGATGCTGCGGCGTCTTCTACACACCGCGCACGATCCGTCTCTCTCGGAGGCCGGGGCGGTCGGCGTGGCCGGGGCGCCCGGCGCGGCCGGCTTCCAGGAGCGGCGCATCACCGGCGCGGCTATTAGGTACGTCGACTGGGTTGTACCGGGGGTCATCGGCATGAACATGATGTTCAGCTGCTTGTTCGGCGTGGGGTACGTCATCGTGCGTTACCGTAAGAACGGTGTTCTGAAACGACTCAAAGCGACTCCGGTTTCGGCCTTCGTCTTCGTCAGTGCGCAGGGCGCAAGCCGCCTGGTAATCGTCTTGGTCACGTCGGTCTTTGTGTTTGCGGGTACCAACGCCGTGTTTCGTTTCACGATGAACGGATCCTACGGGACGTTGCTGCTGCTCACCGTGGTGGCGATTATCTGCATGATCGGGATTGGCTTACTGCTCGCCGGAAGGCTGAAAAACGAGGAGCTCGCCGACGGCCTTATAAATCTGGTAACCTTCCCGATGATTATCCTCTCGGGCGTGTTCTTTTCACTCGAGGGCTCCCCCGAGGTACTACAGCGCGCCTCGCTGGCGTTGCCACTCACGCATTACGTGAGCGGTGCGCGAGCCGTGATGCTCGAGGGCGCAGGTCTCGGCGAGGTGCTACCGCACACGCTCGCCTTGGCGGTTATGGCGGTGGTGTTCTGGTTGTGCGCCGCGGCTATCTTCCGCTGGGAGTAGCCCGCTTGGGAGTAGCCCGCTTGAAGCCGGGAGTTTGGGCGGTGTAATATGATCGACAGAGTCATGGAAAGGCGTCCTCAGCACGGATTGATTTGCGGCCGCCTTGCCGACAAGATTTCGTAAGGGGCGCACTGCATGCAAAGGTTGCGGAGTTTAGGAATCAACGTTGGCTCATCGAGCCTCAAGGCCGTAATGCTCGACGGAGACGAGGTTGTATGGAGCGCAATTACCCCGCACGACGGCGACGTCGCCGGCGCGGTGCACAGCATGCTATCAAGCGCCGAGATACCTCCCGGAGTCTCTACCCTGGTGAGCGGAAACGAAGGCCGCTACCTATTCAATACCGACAACACCATCGAACCGCTCTGCTTCGAGCACGCGCTTAACTACAAGGGGATTGAGGTAGACGCGGTCGTGAGCATGGGCGGCGAGGATCTCATCCTGTACACCATAAATGCCGACGGCAAGATCGTGAACAACTTCTCCGGCAACAAATGCGCTTCGGGCACCGGAGAGTTCTTTCGCCAGCAACTCGCTCGCATGGACATGACGCTCGCGGATGTTGATAAGGTCCCCGACGACGCACGCGTACTTCCGCTCTCAACACGCTGCTCGGTATTCATGAAGAGCGACTGCACGCATCGTCTCAACAAGGGGCAAGCCAAGAAGAACGACATCGTGCTATCCCTCAGCAACGTCATGGCCGGCAAGGTAATAGATTTCTTAACTCGCGCCAAGATTCGTCGGGGTCGGGTAGTCCTAACCGGCGGCATAACGAAAAACCGACATATCCTGCGCTTCATTCGCGAGAAAAGCCCCGAGGTGGAGTTCATTGTGCCGCCGGAGGCTGCGTATTTTGAAGCACTCGGCGCTGCGGTGCTTGCGCGCGAGAACGGCACGCCGTTTCCCGACCGCGGCTCGCTATTGCGGCCAAGCACCATCGGCTTCGGGTCGCTCGAGGCGTTGAACGACTGGAACAGCCGCGTTACCTATTTCGAGTCCGAAGGCGGATCGGTCCAGCCCGGGCGTGAGTACATACTCGGAATCGACGGAGGCTCAACCACCACCAAGGCCTGCTTGATGGACGCCGAGACCGAGCAGGTTGTAGCGTCACACTACGGCCGGACCCATGGCGATCCGGTCTGGGCGCTGAAGCAGTGCCTTGCAGCGATTCAGGTCAAGGTGCAACAAGACGTCGGCGAACGGCCGATTAGCATTCCGATCGCCGCCACAACCGGCTCCTCGCGCGAGATACTCGGCGTGTTCTTGGAGACTCAGGGCGTATACAACGAGATCATCGCGCACTCGGTGGGCACGTCCTATTTCGACGACGAGGTCGAGACGATCTTCGAGATCGGCGGTCAGGATGCCAAGTACGTACTGCTCAAGAACGGGGTGCCGATAGATTACGCAATGAACGAGGCGTGCTCGGCCGGCACCGGCTCGTTCATTGAAGAAAGCGCTCAGGCCGACCTTAACGTCAAAGATGTACGCGAGATCGGCGAGATCGCGCTGCGCTCAGACGCACCGTTGAAGTTCGGCGAGCACTGCTCGGCGTTCATCAACTCAGATATCCGCAAGGCGGTGCAGCACGGCGCCACGCGCGAGAACATCACCGCCGGGATCGTCACCTCGATCGTTTCCAACTACCTCAACCGCGTAGTCGGCAATCGCACCATCGGCGCCAAGATCTTCCTGCAAGGAGGGGTTGCCAAGAACATCGCGATCCCGCCGGCGTTCGCGATGTTTCTCAACAAAGACATTCTGGTTCCGCCAAACCCCGAGCTGATGGGGTGCTTCGGCGTAGCGCTGCTTGCAAAGCGTAAACACCAAGAAAAGCTGCTCGACAAGTCCGAGTTCAGTCTGCAGGCCTTGATCAACCGCGAGATCAGCTACGACCGTGTCGTTACCTGCCGCTCATGCGAAAACCTCTGCCCCATTCAAGTCCTCACCGTCAACGGCAACCGTTACATGTTCGGCGGACGCTGTAACAAGTACGCCAATAGCCGCCGCAAGGTCGACGACAGCACGGTGTTCGATTACGTCGCTCGGCGACAGGAACTCATGTTTCACCACTGTGCGCCCGACGCCGCCACGCTCCGGCCCGCCCGCGACTACACCGTCGGCATTCCGCGCTCGCTTTCGGTGCATTCGCTCTACCCCTTGTACGCGTGGTTCTTCCATGCGCTCGGCGTACCTACGACGCTGTCGGACGACGTCGCGGAAGAAGGCGTAGCGCGCGTTGAAAGCGCCTACTGCTTCCCGGCCGAGATTGCACACGGCGCGGTGCAGAACCTGCTCGACAAGAACGTAGATTTCATACTGCTACCGCATTTCCGCGATATGCCGAGCTACGAGAGCTCGGTTCACGCTAACTTCTGCCCCATCACGCAGGCCTTACCGTACTACATGCGAAAGGCATTCCCCGAGGTATCCGACGAGCAGTTATTACCTCTGGTCGTCAGCTTCAAGTACGGCCTCGAAAAAGCGCTCGAGTATTTCCAGCAGCTTGGAACTCGGCTCGGGTTCAACGAAACCGAGGTCAGGCAAGCGTTCGAGCTCGCGTACGAGAAGCAGCAGGATTACGCGCGGCGGGCGCGCGAGCTCGGAGATGAAGCGCTCGCCGAAGCACGCGCCGCCGAGCGGCCGGTAATCGCGGTCCTCGGCCGTCCGTACAACGCCTTCACCAGCGAGGCGAACATGGGGATTCCGCGCAAGTTCACTACCCGCGGATTCTCGGTCATCCCGTTCGATATCCTCCCAATCGGCGAGCAAGATATCTTCCCGAACATGTACTGGTACTACGGGCAGCAGGACATGAAAGCCGCCTCGATGCTTGCGAAGGAAGAGAATATCTACGTCACCTTCATCTCGAACTTCTCATGCGCGCCCGACTCGTTCATTCTGCACTATCTCAAATGGCTGATGGGCACCAAGCCGTTTCTGATTCTGGAGCTCGATTCGCACTCCGCCGATGCCGGCATAGACACGCGCGTAGAGGCCTTTCTCGACATCATCGAAGGCTACCGTAGCAAGCGCGACCAGCTTGCCGAGGAACGCTACGACAACGGCTACCGCTTTGTGAACAACGGGCGCGACCCGCTGCACGTCCACAACATCCACACCGATGAACGTGTCGCGCTTCAGAACAACCCGCGTGTGAAGGTGCTGCTCTCGAACATGGGCGCGCTCTCAACCGATCTGCTCGGCGGAGTGCTCCGCTCGGCCGGCGTGAATGCCGAAGCGCTGCCGGTAGCAACCTTCAAGACGCTGCAGGCCGCCCGTGCGCACGCCTCCGGCAAAGAATGCGTTCCCTCGCACCTGGTGCTCGGCAGCGCGCTTGAGTTCTTCGCCTCGGAGAAGTACCGTAAGGATGAGCTTTACCTGTTGTTTGTCCCGATCACCACCGGTCCGTGTCGCACCGGGCAGTACTACGTTTACTTCGAGAACCTCTTCCGCGACCTACGTTTTGAAAACGTGGTGGTGTTCACTTTGAGCGCCGACAACTCCTACAACGAGCTCGGGCCACGCTTCTCGCGCGATATGTGGATAGGGCTCGCCGCGGCCGATTACCTCAAGGATGTACAGACCGCGCTTCGCGCCTGCGCCGCAGACCCCAAACAGGCCGTGCGGCGCTTTAACGAACTATGGCAGGGCGTAATCGATGAAGTGCAGTCCGATATCGATCGGCTGCTGCCGGCGATTTCGCGTGTGGCTCGGGAAGTCGCGAGAATTCCGCTCGCGAAAAAGCTCGAAGACTGTCCCCGCGTACTGATCGTGGGTGAGATCTATGTGCGGCGCGACGACTTCGCGGTCGACGAGCTCGTCGGCTTGCTCGCGGGGCGCGGCATCGTACCGAAGATATCGGGCGTCTGCGAATGGATACACTACCTGGATTTTGTGCGCGAGTACGAGCTCAAGAAGCGGTTGCGCCTTGAGCCGCTCTGGAAACGGGCGTTCTCGGAACCCGCGCGTAAGCTCGCACGGCTCAAGCTGGAGTCGGCCTGGAAACATCACGTTGAACGCAAGGTGAAACGGGCGCTTGCTCCCGCCGGACTACTGGCGCCGGCTCCGCACAACATGAAGCGCATCATGGCGAACACCTCGGAGCATTTTCTCAGCCACGAGCTGAACTCCGAGATCGCGGTCTCAACCGGCGTTGCCGCTACCGCGATGCAGGAAGGTTACTCCGGCGTCGTGAATATCTCGCCGTTTGCTTGCCTCATTGGGCGTGTTATCGAGGGCATCTATACCCCCTGGGCGCGCGAGCACAACTACCCCACAATCTCGGTTGAGGTCGACGGCAACATCCTGCCGCCGAACATCGTCAACAAGCTCAATATCTTCATGGTGAACGTGCTGCGGTTCCGCAATGAAACCGAAACCGGTGAGCTCATTGAGCCGGCCGCGGCCCGCAGCGCTTCAACCGATGCCGGGGCAACCGACGGTGCCCCGACCAAGGGCAACGGGAGCGGGAACGGAGAGGGCAACGGTCATGGCGCCGACGACCGATCTGCGGGCCCAAGCAGCGACCGGAGCGACACTCATGACTCTTACGACAACCCGGCCGCGCGCCTGCGGCGCGAGGTTGCCGCCGAGCGGAGTTCCGGTCAAAACAGGTAGATTACCGCGGCGTAGAAGCGGCACGCCTCTATGATCTGCTCTACCGGGCAGTGCTCGTCGCGCATGTGAGCCAACTCAGGGCTCCCCGGGCCGAACCCGATCGTGGGAATGCCGAGCGCCGTTGAGGCCACCGCGTTTGTGCTGAAGTTCCAGAACGTGAACTCCGCATCCAGCGGAGGTCTCCCGGGTAGCTTTGTATACCTACAAGCTCCTGAGCAAATGCGAGAATCTCATCCCGATGTTCGTCCACGGCGTCGATGACTGCTTCAATGTGCTTGTTTTTGTCCGCTTCGTTCATAGTGTGTGCTCTCATCAATAGGATCCCAGGCTACTGCTGTGAGTATATCAAACCCTTCCAACTCGACCAATGCATCGGCGCGTAAATCGCTTGCAAGACCGAGTGGTTCCGCGTATCCTTCCCACAATTCCTAATGGGCTAGTTTGTATGATTGATGATGACGATACACCGGCGGCAGACCGGCGCGAGTACCCGGCACGCCCAATTGTCGGCGTGGGGGTTGTGGTGCTCCGAAAAGACTCGGTGCTTCTGATCAAACGCGGCAACCCACCACGCGCCGGAGAGTGGAGTCTGCCCGGCGGATCGCAGCACCTAGGTGAAACCGTCCGGCAGACCGCCGCCCGCGAGGTACTCGAGGAAACCGGCGTCGTAATAGATGCACCACAGTTTCTCGAGGTGATCGACGCGAT
>SLBH01000150.1 GCA_007126415.1 Spirochaetales bacterium | reverse complement strand
CTTCGCCCCCGGGTTCTCAACGGCCGAGTCGGTGAGCAATGTCTCAGGGCGCGGCGTCGGCATGGACGTTGTGCGGCGCGAGATCGAGGCGCTTGGCGGCTCGGTGGCTATCGAGAGCGCCCCGGGTGAAGGAACTACGATGCGGCTTGCGATACCGCTTACGCTCGCGATTATAAACGGGTTGCTCGTGCGTCTTGGCGGAGCCAAATACGTTGTTCCACTCTCGGCGGTGGAGGAATGCATCGAGCTCCGTAAGGAGCAACGGCAGCTGGACGGCGGTCGACGAATGCTCAACAACCGCGGTGAGGTGTTGCCGTACGTAGAGCTGCGGCGGGTTTTCAAAGCGGCCGGGGAACGCCCGGATATCGAGCAGATCGTGGTTGTGCACAATCAAGACGACTTAATCGGGTTTGTGGTCGACGAGGTGATCGGCCATTATCAGACCGTCATCAAGAACCTCGGGCGCCTGTACCGCGAGACCGACGGCATCTCCGGCGCAACCATCCTCGGCGATGGGTCGGTTGCGCTCATTCTGGATACCCAGCGACTTGCCACCGTCACCATTGCAGAGTACACATGAGCGACACACAGCGTCAGACGCGCACCGGCCTTTCCGACGAACAGTTCAGGCGTCTCGCCACATTTATAGAGAGCGAGCTCGGGATCCGTATGCCCGACACCAAGCGGATTATGCTCGAGTCTCGGCTCCAGAAACGCCTGCGGACGCTCAAGATGAGCAACTTCGAAGAGTACCTCGAACATGTCTTCTCGGACCATCAACGCGAGTCGGAGTTGGTGCACATGATCGACGCGGTTACTACCAACAAGACCGACTTTTTCCGTGAGGCCGATCACTTCGAGTTTGTGCTTCAGCAAGCCCTGCCACGCCAGTATGCCGAAGCCGGCTGGGGACGCTCGCGGCGTAATCCGTTGCGCGCGTGGTCGAGCGCCTGCTCGAGCGGTGAAGAAATCTATACCCTCGCGATGACCTTCGAGGAGTTTCGTAATCAGCATTCGGATTTTGAGTACGTTATTCTCGGCACCGATCTATCATCGGCGATGCTCGAGCGCGCACGCTCGGGAATCTATCCCGAAGAGCGCATCGCCCCGGTGCCCGATGCGTATCGTCGCAAGTATCTACTTCGGAACAAGGATCGCAGCAAGAAGACGGTGCGGGTGAAAAGCGAGCTTCGCAATCGCGTTCGACTGCATCGCTTGAATCTCATGTCCGACGACTTCAATATTCGCAATCAGTTCGAGATTATCTTCTGCCGCAACGTGATTATCTATTTTGACCGTCCCAATCAGTCCAAGCTGTTGCATCATCTGTATCAGTACCTTGTGCCGGGCGGTTATCTTTTGCTGGGCCATTCCGAAACGCTGGCCGGGCTCGAGCTGCCGTTGCTCTCGGTAGCGCCAACGGTATACCAGAAGCCTGTATAACGGATCGTCATAAAGGATCGAGGATGAACGAACTGAAGAGCAAGATCGGCGTGATGATAGTGGACGACTCAGCGGTGGTGCGCGAGGCACTGCGTTCGATTCTCGAGACCGACAGCGGAATAGAAGTAGTCGGAACTGCATCCGACCCCTACGTAGCGGCCGAGAAGCTTCGCAAAGTAGTGCCGGACGTGATCACGCTGGACATCGAGATGCCGCGGATGGACGGGCTGAGCTTCCTTCGGCGACTGATGGCGCAGCATCCGCTGCCGGTGGTGATCTGCTCGTCGCAAGCCGGCGCCGGGTCCGATAACGCGCTGCGTGCACTCGAGTACGGTGCGATCGATATCGTGCAAAAACCCAAGATGGGCGCGAAACAGTTCATTGAGGAGTCGAAGGTCGAGATCATCGATGTGGTTAAGGCCGCGCATCTTTCGAAGGTCAAAAAGATTGCGCCCGAGAAGGCCACTCCGGCCGAGCGGGATATTGCCCCCAAACTCACCGCCGACGCCGTCATACCGCGCGCCAAGGCGCCCACAGCGATCGAAACAACCGAACGAGTGGTTGTGGTCGGCGCGTCCACCGGCGGTACCGAGGCGTTACGAGAGTTCCTAAGGGCGCTCCCGGGCGATGCGCCCGGCATCGTGATTGTGCAGCACATGCCGGAAAACTTCACCGCGGCTTTCGCCAGGCGCCTGAACGAGCTTTGCGCGCTCACCGTCAAGGAAGCCGAGCACAACGACAGCGTGATTCGTGGGCGCGCTCTCATCGCCCCCGGGAACCGTCACACCTTACTGAAGCGTGCCGGCGCGCGCTACTACGTGGAGGTGCGCGACGGGCCGTTGGTGAGCCGCCACCGCCCGTCGGTCGATGTACTGTTCCGGTCTACCGCGCGCTACGCCGGAAAGAACGCGATCGCGGTCATCATGACCGGGATGGGCGACGATGGGGCCGCCGGTATGCTCGAGCTCAAAGAAGCCGGTGCCTACACCGTAGGGCAAAACGAGGCGAGTTGCATTGTCTACGGCATGCCGCACGAGGCCTACAAACGCGGTGCGGTCATGAAGGAGCTACCGCTCGGCGAGATCGCCGGGCATGTTATGAATCGTGATGAGCGATAGGTCGAACGTAAGGTGTATCGATGGCCGGAGAGAGCGTTCTCATCGTAGAGGATGAGCCGATTGTAGTTCTCGACATGAAGTCTCGACTCAGGAAGCTTGGCTATCAAGTGGTGGCGGATGCGCGTACCGGCGAAGAGGCGGTCTCAACGGCGAAAGAGCTTCTGCCGGACGTGGTGTTGATGGATATTCAGTTGGAAGGCGAGATGGACGGCATCGATGCCGCCGAGGAGATTCGACATCAGATCGACGCACCGGTGATTTTCGTCACTGCAAACACCGACGACGAGACGCGCGCGCGCGCCAAGACCAGCCAGGCGTCGGGATACATCCTCAAGCCTTTCAACGAGCGCGAGATCGAGGTCATCATCGAGATGGCGCTTTACAAGCATCAGGCCGATCGTGAGCTTAGGCGCTCGCGTGAGGCCGCGCTCAAGGCGGTAAAGGCTCAAAACGAGTTTGTTGCAAACATGACGCACGAGCTGCGTACGCCGCTCAACAGCATCATCGGCATGGCCGAGCTGCTGCGCTCACGTATTCAAGACCGCGAGGCCGGCGAGTATCTCGATATTCTCAGACAGTCGAGCACTACTTTGCTCTCGATCATCAACGGTGTCCTCGATTTTTCCAAGGTCGAAGACGGCAAGATGCAGCGACACGAGCGCCGTTTCGACCT
This sequence comes from Spirochaetales bacterium, assembly GCA_007126415.1. Classification (GTDB taxonomy): domain Bacteria; phylum Spirochaetota; class Spirochaetia; order DSM-27196; family SLAA01; genus B1Sed10-166. The sequence goes on along the minus strand of SLBH01000150.1, from coordinate 6,922 downwards.
GCCGGCACTGTTGTCGCGAGTGCTCGATCAGGTTGCGGTACAAGCCGCTAACCAAGGCCTTCGTCTCGAGTGCGAGTTGAGTCCCGATTGCGCCTGCGAGCTGTGGGGCGACGAGCACAAGCTACAGCAGATACTCGTGAACCTGCTCTCTAACGCGGTGAAGTTCACCGAAGAAGGGCGCGTGCGGCTGGTGGTGCGGCGAGCACCCTATGAGGGAGAAAACGCGCCTGCAGGCGAGCCCGCCTCGGGCCGCTCGGCCGCCTCGGGCCGCTCGGCCGCGCCGGTGTTTGAGTTCGAGGTTTCCGATACCGGCATCGGGATTCCGGCGGCCCAGATTGAAGAGGTGTTTCGACCCTTCGCGCAGATGAATCAAGGGTCTACCCGAAAGCAAGGCGGCACCGGGATCGGGCTAACCCTGGTGCGCGAGATGGTAGAGGTGATGGGTGGCACGATAGAGCTTCAGAGCGATCTCGGTGCGGGTAGCGAAGCGCGCGTGCGACTCGCTTTCAACACGGTTGCCGACCCGCACGAGCACCGCCTGCACGCCGCGCTGCCGGAGCGCATTACGTCGCTCCATCTGCTTTCGGCCTCGCCCGGGCGTATCCGGCACCTCGCCGAGTGGTGCGAGTTATGGGGCGTTGCCTTTACCGGCCACGACTCCAAAGAGGCGACACTGCAGGCATTGCAAACGGCGCGGCCGGGTGCGGTGCTCTGCCTCGAGACCGGTATACCCGGATACGAAGCGCTTCGACATGAGCTACAATGCGGCGTAGGCCGCGAGAGCGTGGACGGCGCCGGCGCATCGCCGGTGCTCGGGGTCGTCACGATCCGCTCGATCGAGCGTGACGATCGTTCGCGAAGCTTCCCGGCTTGCGGTAACACCCGAAGTGTGCTCGAACCACTGCGCGTTGAGCAGCTTCGCAATGTTCTCACCGGGCTTGCCGCGGAGCACGACACAGAAGAAAGCAACCATGATCGGCGGAAACACGATCCAACGTCACAGCGCCGGGAGGGTGGGCGCAACGATGGTCTCAGCGACAAAGCGTACGCAGAGGGCAGACTGCTTAGAGCGTTCTTGGAGGCCGCCGGACGAGACGTGGAGTGGCTGAGCGGTGACCGAATCGATTCCGAAACGCTTGCGCCGGTCGTGAAACGGTTTCGGGCCGCGGCGGAAAACGAGGGGCTAAGCGAGCTTTCGGAGCACCTGTTTCGGCTCATGATTGCGCTGCGGCGCGACGACCACCAAACGGTTCGGCGATTGCTGCAGTACGTCGAGCGGCTGTGCGATGAAATGGTAGACGACTAGACCTCAGGGGGAGATGCGATGCGGTTTTTGGTAGTAGAAGATGATTTCGGTAGTCGGCGATTGTTGCAGGCTCTGTTACGCGAATGGGGAACCTGTGACGTTGTGGTCGACGGCGAGGAAGCCATTGAGGCGTTCCGCCTGGCGTGGGAAGAGACCGCACCGTACGACGTGCTGTTTCTCGATATCATGATGCCTCGTATGGACGGACAGACCGCGCTCAAACGCATTAGGGAGATAGAGCGTGAGATCGGCATAGAAGAGCTCGACCAGGTTCCGGTGGTTATGATCACCGCGCTCGAGGATCCGAAAAACGTCATCGAGGCCTACTATCGCGGCGGGGCGGCATCGTATATCGTGAAACCGGTGGCGCGTGAGGACATAGAGACGCAGCTCATGAAGCTCGATTTGATTTCCGGCTGAAGCAATCAACAGCCGGCACCGTTGTGATTCTCAAGACCCAACCCCGTTGCTGCCGTCCCGTTGCTCCGCTTGAAACAGCCGGCCACTCCGTAGTACACAGTATAGAGCTATGCATCAATCGTTCATTCGCAACTTCTGCATCATTGCACACATAGATCACGGAAAGTCTACCTTGGCCGATCGTCTCATCGAGAAAGCCAAGATCATCACCGCGCGAGAGTTTCACGACCAGTTGCTGGACTCAATGGATATTGAGCGCGAGCGTGGAATCACGATCAAGTCGCACGCGGTCAGCATGCCGTATCCGGCGGTCGACGGAACCTCGTACCACCTCAACCTCGTAGATACGCCGGGACACGTCGATTTCTCGTACGAGGTCTCGCGTGCAATCTCGTCCTGCGAGGGTGCCTTGCTGCTGGTGGACGCCTCACAAGGCGTAGAGGCACAGACGCTCTCAAACCTGTATATGGCGATGGATCATGATCTTGAGGTCATCCCGGTGATCAACAAGATCGATCTGCCGAGCGCCGATTTAGACGCCGTGCGTCACCAGATAGATCATGATCTCGGGCTGGACGGCGAGAACGCGCTCGCGATCTCGGCGAAGAACGGCATCGGGATAGACGAGTTGCTCGAGGCAATCGTGGCTCGTGTACCCCCTCCGGCCGGCGACCCCGAGGCGCCCCTTAAGGCACTGATCTTCGACTCCAACTACGATCCGTATCGCGGCGTTGTGGTGCATTTGCGCGTAGTCGACGGCTCGATCAAGAGCGGCGACGAGGTGCGTATGTGGTGGAACAACTCGGTCCACGCCGTTGAGGAGATCGGCAACTTTCGTATTCGTCTCTCCCGTACCGAGAAGCTCGGTACCGGTGAGGTCGGCTATCTCATCGCGGGCATCAAGAACCTCGCCGACGTACGTGTCGGCGACACCATCACCAACGAACATCGCCCGTGTGACACGGCCTTGCCGGGTTTTCGCGAGGTCAAGCCGGTGGTGTTCTCTTCCATCTACTCGGTCGACACCAACGACTACGAAGAGCTTGTGAAGGCGATCGAAAAACTCAAGCTCAACGACGCGTCATTGATCTACGAGAAAGACAACTCCGCAGCGTTAGGGTTCGGGTTTCGATGCGGGTTTCTTGGACTGCTGCACCTCGAGGTTGTACAGGAGCGGCTCGAGCGGGAGTTTGGGCTGAGCATTGTACTGACCGCGCCGTCGGTAGAGTATCACCTGACCTTGACCGACGGGAGCACCATGATCGTGAACAACCCGCTCGAGCTACCGGAGCAGGGTCAGATCGCCGAGGCTCAGGAACCCTACATCCGAGCTTCGATAATCACGCCGTCTACCTATCTCGGGAATGTGCTGTCGCTGTGCAATAACAAGCGCGGCGTGCAGGAGAACCTCATCTATCTTGACGAAACGCGCGTTGAGGTTGTCTATCAAATGCCCCTTGCCGAGGTGCTTTACGAGTTCTACGACAACCTGAAGTCGGTGAGCCGGGGCTACGCCTCGTTTGATTACGAGCTGAGCGACTATCGGCCGGTAAATCTCGTGCGGGTAGATATCCTCGTGAACGGAAAGAGCGTCGACGCGCTCGCGCAGCTTGTGGTGCGCGAGCAAGCGGCGGCGCGCGCACGGCAGATCTGCAAAAAGCTTACCGAAGAGATCCCGCGCCATCAGTTCAAGATTCCAATTCAAGGTGCAATCGGCAGTCAGATCATCGCTCGCGAAACCATCTCGGCCTACCGCAAAGACGTCACCGCAAAGTGTTACGGCGGTGACATCACGCGCAAGCGCAAGCTGCTCGAGAAGCAGAAGCAGGGCAAGAAGCGGATGAAGACCGTCGGCGGGGTGGAGTTGCCGCAGTCGGCGTTCCTCTCGGCGCTACGCAGCGACTCCGATTAACGCCGGCGCGCCACGCCGCCGCGCCGCCGCGGCGCTACGGTTCGGCGGCGCGGAGCGCTCGCCGGTACGCGTTTCTCGTGACCCTCCGGAAATGTCGAGCAGACACAATCAACCGGCGTAGATGTTGCGGCGTTGTCGTCTCGCCTGCAGCAGAAGGCGACGGGAAGTCTATCTCTATATAGTCGCACTCGGCGAGAATGCGCGAGAGCGAGGCCCTGTCCCCGCGTGTACTGCCGCCGCTGTCCGCACCCTCGGATATCCGCTCGAGGTGCCCTACCGCGTCCTCAAGGCGCGCGAGCTCGGCTTTAAGAAAGGTTAACACGCTGCGTCTCCGTTCGGTTGCGGCGGCGGTGCTCACGGGCGCGGGCTGCGGGGCATCGCCGGTGACCTCCTCGGCGCTGATGCCGGTGTAGGTGCTGCGGGGCAGGCCGGTGGGCAAGCCGGTGAACGGGCCGTCGGCCGCGATCTCGAGCGCGCTCACGCCGGACACGGCGATCGCGTGGAGCAGTTGGTCTCGGTATCCGGCGAGGATCGTGTCGCTGCGCACCGTCTGCCCGGATTCGTCTTGCAGGGTTAGCAACGGACGGGCAATCGCTTGATCGTACAACGCATCAGGAGCCAAGCGCTCGGTGTAGCGTAGGTACCAGCGATGCGAACCGCTGCCGCGGGCATGCGGCTTGCCAAGGCGAAACGCAAAGTCGGTCCCCACCAGATGCACCGCGACGTCTTCAGGTGCCGCGCGCGCAACCGCCTCGAGCGCTGCAACAGCCACCGACCCGCGCGGCGCGATCCAGGGTTTTACCGGCGCGGTTTGCTCGAGTCGGCGAAGCGCCGCGGTCTCGGTGAAACGCGAAGCGAAAAAGTAGCGCCGCTCCGGCGGGATGCGCCTGAGGAGTTGCGGGGCACTGCTGAGCTCAAACGCGAACGCAGCGCCGGTGTTCAGGAACCCCAACACGTGCTCCAGGTTAATCAACTGCGCCTCGAGGACCACCACAAGGTCCGGCGTAACACCGCCCTCTACAAGCGGCCCGAGCGCGGTGTCGGCCGCCACGATGCAGATAGCGCCTCGATGCGCCCGGAGGCTCGGAAGGTGCGCCTCAAGCGACTCGCCGGCAGCAACCAACACCACCGGACGCTCAAAACGGTACTCGGACAACGCGCGACTCTCGGCGAGATCCGGCAGGTTTGTGAAGGTGTTGAGAAGCCAGCGCCTGCCGAGACGAATCAGGCTGAGACGGTTTTGCCAGTTTCGTCGTAGGACCGCGCGCAGGTAGCTCTCGAGCGCGCGGTAGCGCGAGCGGTGCAGCAGGTAGCCGCCGGAGAGCGATACGATATCGCAACCGGAAAACGCCTCGCAGCCGAGCTCGGTGATCGAGGCGTCGAGCGTGGCAGGATCGTCGAGGGTTATGTAGCGTACGCGGGAATCCTGTGCGAGCGAAGGCGGCAGATAGCGGCGCGACAACGCGGCGAGCGCGGGATCGAGCTCCACGCACAGCAGCGCGCCCGGCGCATCGCTTCGCTGCAACAGCTGCTCTACACCGTACCACAGCAGCGGCGACGGAACGATGATAAGGTGTCGGGGGGGAAGGGCTGCCGCGGCAGCGCGGCGCTCGGCCCCGCTGCGCGGCGTGCGATCGGAGTAAAGAAAGCGCCCGCGGAAGCGCACCTGCATCCCGTCGGGGCGTGAGGCTAACTCCGGTGCGTCACTCACTGTCCTTGGGAGCTGAAGTACTGGAAGAAGACCTCAACGACACGGCTTTCCACGCGTTCCGGATCAAACAAGGTGCGGTCCAGCTCGCGCCACTTCCAGTCCTGCAGAAGCGCGGCATACTGCGTCTCGAGTATGTCGTCTTCCCCGGACTCGAGCGTGCGTTCATCCTCAAAGCGAAGTATCACGTAGCGGTCCTCGAGCTCAATAGGTGCCGAGGTTTCCCCAGGTTGCAGTTTGAACGCCGCTTCAAAGAACGACTCGCGTTGCGCCGCGTCGGCGATGCTGTCGCCGTCAACTGTGCGAACCCTCCCAAACAGGCGCGAGTTACCGTAGTTCACCGGAAAGTACTCGGTAGCCCCGAGCTCCACCCCGTGCTGCTCGGCGGCGGCGAGAAACTCGTCCGAGGTCGCGCCGGCGAACTCCTCGGCGCGCTCGAGCGCGCGTTCCTCGAGCTCATCGGGCGCCACGGTGAGCATCTGCTCGCGAACGCGCTCCCGGTGTTCTTCGTTGGCTATGTCGAGGTCACGGGCGGGTTCGTTGACGCGCACAATGCGGTAGCCTTCCTCGGTCTCGAGCGGACCAACGACGGTGCCGGGGACTGCGTCGAATAACTCCGCGGTGGTCTCGGCGCCGAGTTCCTGTTCGAGCTGTTGCCGCGCGACCCAACCGCGCTCGCCCCCGGCGGCCGCCCAGGGATCATCGGAATAGGTCTGGGCAAGTTCCTCGAACGGAGCGCTCTCGGCGTCTAACTGGCCGTAGACCGAGGAGGCGTCTTCTTCGCCGACGACGGTAATCTGCGAAATACTGAGCTCGGCGAACTCCTCAGCGTGCTCGGAGAAGTAGCGTTCGAGGTCGTCATCGGATATATCGTCGAAGCGAAACTCGGCGAACTGAAAGCGGCGTTCGGTCCTGGCGGCATGCTTGAGCGCGTCGCGCTCGCGCTCGCTGAAGTGCGGTGACTGAACGATGTCTTCGAGGTACTTCTGTTGAAGGATGCTTGCTCGCAGGAAGTCACGTAATCCTTGTCGCTCCGAGGACGGCATCTCTCGATAGCGCTCGCTGCTGAACCGCCCGTTCTCTAGAAACGCCGGATGCTGAGCCAACTCTTGATCGATGCGTTCCGAGGAGACCGTCATGCCGCTCTTGCGGGCGGTTTGTTGTACGGCTTCATGGAATACGGCTTGGTTGAAGGCCTGCTCGAGGAGTTGATAACGGTGCAACTCGGGGTTCTGCGCTTGGCTTTCGGGCTGCTGCTGAGCAAGAGTCCGAAACTGACGCTCGAAAAACGTGCCTTGAGCAAACTCAATGGGTTCGCCGTCGTAGTATCCGACCACGATGCGCGGGGCGCCGTCGTCCATGAAACCGGTCAGGGCCGGCCCTCCGACGAAGCTGATCGCGATAATTGCGAGAATCACGACGCTAAAAATATAGAGGAGGCCCTTCTTTTGGGGCCGCGGCTTTTGCGAACTGCTGCTCTGATCGGGGGTGTTACTCGGCATTACTGGAACTCTTTCCTTAAGTTGTGAGGTGCAGGTAGGATACCACTATCCGAATTTTGATGTCAACGCGAGCT
>SLBH01000342.1 GCA_007126415.1 Spirochaetales bacterium | reverse complement strand
GTTGTTCGTGGCTGCGTGCGAGTGATACGCCTGTTTACCGTGCACCACGCGGAACTCGTTGGCGGCGAGCTCGAGCCCTGTTTTCGGTTCGTACCAGCTCGCGATCGGGTCGAAGCCGGCCTGCTCGAACTCTCGGCTATAAAACTCAAAGCGACCCGAGCGGGTGAACAATTGAGGTACCGGTTCGAGGTCGCCTCCGGTTGAGGCGAGAAACGCCCGGGGCTTTGTCTTGGGAGCTTGCTCGGCCGGTGGGACGAGCGTCCCGCAGCCGGCCGGCAGTACCGGCTCGTCGGAAACCTCGGCTGCGAGGGTGCCGGACTGCTTGAGCTGCGCGAGGGTGATCGGCTGCTCGGCGAGCAAGGCCTCGTTCCAGTCGTCCAGCGTGAATGCGAAGTACTCTCCGACCCCCAACTTCTCCGCCAATAGGGTGGCAATCTCGTCGAAGCTCTTGGTGTCGGGATGCACCTTCTCGATCGTTTTGGTGCGCATCGCGACCGTTGGGCCGACTGCGTTAACTACCTCTTCGCGCTCGGCGAAACTCGGCTCCGGAAGGATGTAATGCGCCTCGATCGCGGTCTCGGACATATGCGTCTCACAGACCACGAGCAGGTCGAGCGCCTGCATCCCGGCGCGCATGTGGTCGTAGTTCGGGAATGAGCGCACCGGGTTGAAGTGTCGAATGAAACCGGCCTTTACGCGGCCTTCTTGGGCGCGTTCCATCGTGACGTGAGGGAGTCCGGAAGCGGGAGAGGCAAGCGGGAAATCGGTGCCGGCGCCGTCGTTGCGCGGCGCGTCGGGTGTGTCCGGAGTCGCGAACTGCGGTGTCCCGAGAATGACCCCGGGCGGGACGCTTATGCCTCCACGCTGCCCGATGTTGCCGAGCAAACCGTTAACGTAGGCTACCGCGCGAGCGGTGTCGGTGCTGTTGGCGTAGCACGAGCCAACCGCCGCTTTCCAGCCGGTGTCGACCGCGCAGTGCGGCGCGGCTGCGGCCAGATCCTGGGCGATCTCGCGAATCTTGGCGGCCGGAATCTCGGTGATCTCCTCGGCCCATTCCGGCGTGTACTCGGCGATATGGCGTCGGAACGGGACGAAACCGTTGGTATGATTTGAGATGTAGTTGCGGTCGAACAGATTCTCGGTAACGAGTACGTTCGAGATCGCCAACAGCAGCGCAAGGTCGGTGCCGGGCTTGATGGGAACCCACTCGGTAATCGCGGCGCTCTGGCTCAAGCGCGGGTCTACGCAGACTACCTTCGCTCCGCGTTCCACGGCCTTTGCGAACGCCGTCGCGGTTCCGGTGCGGACGGCCTCGCCCATATTGCGCCCGATGAACAGCAGATAGTCGCTGTTCGCCCAGTCGGCGTCGAACGCCGCGCCCATCGTCTCGGACATCGCGATGCGACGCCCGGCTTGGCAGGTGGCTTCGTGCGTCTGCACCGTACTGACTCCGAGCGCGTGCATCAGTCGCGGCAGGTACACGTTACCGGTGGCGCGCGGGTATTGTGCGCCGAACACCGCCTCGGTGCCGTGCTCGTCGATGATCTCGCGCATCTTCTCGGCGATCTCGTCGGTGGCCTGTTCCCAGCTGATTTCCTCGAACTCCCACTCGCCGACGCGTTTCAGCGGCGTTTTGACGCGAGCCGGGTCATAGATCCAGTGAAGGCCGGCGTGCGCGCGTGGGCAGAGCTTGCCGTTGCTGACCGGGTGATCGGGATGCCCGGTGACCTTCCAGGGGCGGCCGTTTTTGACGTGAATATGCATGCCGCACTCGCTGGTGCACATGTTGCAAAGCGAGGGTCTTTTATCAACCGGGGCGTCTTTGACGGTCTGAGCCCAGGCCTTCATATCGAGGGCGCCGATAGCGCCGGCTGCGATCGCGACTCCGGCGGTGCGCTTGAAAAATGTTCTTCGATCCATTCCCATTGCGTAATTCTCCCTATTTCGTCGGCCTAGACGAGGTGCGGATAGTCTTCGGGCGGCGTCCGTAGTACCAGAATCAGTCCGAGACCGTCCTGTTGTGTCTCGCCGTAGACGGTTGCGTCCCGATACTGTTGGCGGAGCACCGCTACGCGGTCCTCGGCTTTCTTGAGCATCTCATCCCACGGACCGTAATCCACCGCGTTGGTGATGCAGGTAGTGGCGCAGGCCGGGACCCCTCCGTCTACGATGAGGTGCTTGCAGGCGTTGCATTTGTACATTTTGGGAGCGCCCGATTCCGGCTCTTGCGAGACGACCGGCACCTCGAACGGGCAGACCGAAAGGCACGCCCCGCAACCGATGCATGTCTCGAACTCCATGTGCGTGAAGCCTTCCTCGCTCTTGTACAGCGCGTCCACCGGGCAGATATCGACGCACGGAGCGGTACTGCAGTGGTGACAACTGTGGCGGTTCACGTGGTGCTGGACGTTCGGAAAACTACCGGTATCTACGTAATCAAAGCGAATGTACTTCTCGCTCACCGGCAGGTTGTTTTCGTTCTGGCACGCCAGTCGGCATGACTGGCAATTGACGCAGAGACTGTTATCCATCAAGAGTGCCATCCGAACCGGCTCTTTCGGTTCCGTCTCGGACGGCTCGGCTACCGGCGCTTGCTCCGGCGGCGCCTCCGGGGCGCTTGCGCACGCAGCCGCGAACGCCGTGGCCGCGCCGGCGACGCTTGAGAGCTTGATAAACTCTCTACGAGTTATACTGGACATTCACCTTACTCCTTCATTGCCGCTGGGTATCTTCCGTATCAACGAAACGATACGCGCGCAGATACAAAACCTATCTATAGTTTTATCGATAGCATACATGCTAAGTGACTCGAGTGCAAGAATGAATTCGCATTTGGTAATCTATACAGATGACTACGTTGCCTATCGGCAATTTATGCTTGCAATCCTCGATGATCCGATATAAACTGCACGAAATCAGTATTCATCCGGGTGGAGATACTAACAACACTACGCAACCTATTCGAGAGCTGTGGAGCGTATTCGGAGGCGGAAACGGGTGCCCTTCAGGGACCGCGGACCTCACCGACTGCGTATGCGGCATCAAACAAAGGGGGATCAGAATGAAAAGAGCACTTATTGTGCTGGGTATCGTGTTTGTAATTGTTGCAGTGGTCGGCTGTGCAACCGCGCCTGAGACGCGCGTCGGCCCCGACACCGAGATCACGATGGAGAACATCGACGACTACCTTATCGCCGACGACGTGCGGTTCATCGACATGCGCGATCCGGTCGACGCGATGCAGGACGGCTACATCGCGGGCTTTGAGCTGCTGCCGTTTAAGGGGTATCTCGAGAATCGCGCGCTGGTACGCAACGACGGGTGGAACTTCTCACCGGAAGACCTGGTCGATGAAGACCTGTTGTTGAGCTTTTTCGGCGATAAAGACACCACTATCGTGGCGATGTGTCTTAGCGGTACTCGCTGTGGTTATGTGCTCGATGCGCTCGCGTATCTCGGCTACGAGAATCTCATCAACGCCGGGGGTATTCGCGATTACGAGGGTCGCTTTCTCGTCGGCGGTCACGGTACCTGGAACGGCGCCGCCGCTATTCCGGCCGAGGGCGTCACGATGGACAATATCGATGAGTTCATGCACCGCCCGGGCGCCAAGTACGTTGATTTCCGTAACGTCGGCCAGAAGTATACCGACGGCTACATCGACGGGTTCGAGGTGATCTCGTTCTTCGAGTTCCTCGAGGACCGCGCGATTGAGCGCCACGACGGGTGGAACTTCCGTGCGGAAAACGTTATTGACGACTTCATGCTCGAGGACATCTTCGGTGACAAAGATCGCGAGCTGTTTCTGATGTGCCAAAGCGGCGCTCGCTCGGGCTATGTCAAAGAAGCGCTCGAGTCGATCGGGTACACCAACGTCTATAACGTGGGAGGCATCCAGGACTACATCGGCGATCGCATGATCTACGGCGATCCGAGCTTTGACCTCTAAGAGAGCCGGATAACCGGCTGTTTCCGTTTCTTTCGGTTTCCGTCGACCTCGGCGGCCGCGAGTACCCGACGGCTACTCGTGGCCGCCGTGCTTTTTGCATGCAGGCGATAGGCTCTGGGCTTGCAAACACGGCGGTTCCACACCACACTACAGCAGCAAGGCGGAACGCAATGAGTACGCAACGAGCAATCGGCGCAGTCTACAGTATGTTTAGCAGCCTGCTACAACCGCCCGATCACGCAATCTACGACGAGATCCGCGCAGGGCGTCCGGGCGAGATCGCGAACGCCGCGGCCGCAGTTTTGGTGGGGTCGGGAGCAAGTCGCGAGCAGCACGGTGTCCTCGAGGTGCCGCACGGCTGGGCGCCCAGCGCGTTTCCGCAGTTTGAGCAATGGCGCGCGCTCTACAAGCAGGCGAACGCTCCCGCGAACCCGCGACTTCAGCCGATTGAGTCGGTGCACAAGGTCTGGACCAGCGACCCGAGCTGTGAGATGCCGTTTGCGCGCGAGAAGGGCCTGCTGCAGGGCGACGCTGCGCATCACCTGTATCAGCTCTATCGGGAGCTTGGGTTTGAGTTACCGCGCGGTTACGCCGACTGTCCCGATCACTTGATTCTGGAGCTCGAGTTTATGGGGGTCTTGGTTGAGGAAGCCGAGCCGCGGATGCAGAGCACCTTCCTCGAGCAGCACCTCGACTGGGTGCCTACCTTGATTGAAGATGCCGAGCGCAAGCAGGTCGCGGAGCTGTACCTCGAGCTCTTGCGCTGGATTGAGCGTTTTCTTGAACTCGAGCGTGCCCGCATCGGCGCCGAACAGAGCGCTTAAGCATCGAGTTTACTCCGTAGCTACTGCGTAAAAGTGAAGGTAATCCCGGTAAAGACTCGTGTAGCGGTGTTGATCCAGTCGTCGCCACCGATAAGCAAGTCTTGTTGCAACTCAAGCCCCCAGTCCATGATCCGGTGGACCGGGACGCGCAGCCCTACCTTGGCGTAGGGTCCCATGAGAAACTCGAAGTCGTCGTCCTCGGTGGGATTGAAATGAAACATCGGCGAGATCCCGGTGCCGAACAAAAAGGTTGCGTTCTCGTTGGGGAACAAGAAGTTCAGTCCGAGGTTGACCGGAATCAGGAACTGCGGCTCGACGTCACCGTTGTCGGAGCGGGTGGTGATGCCGAACGCGGCTCCGGCGTTAATCTCCAACTGATCCTCGCGCTCGAAGAGGTAGGTGAGGTGTGTCGAGAGAAAGCCGGTCTCGTAGCGGTAGAAGATTCCGCCGATTCCGGTCGAGAAAGACGACTGTGCGGGGATCCCGGGCGCTGCTAACAACAGGGCGGCAAACGCAACCGACGCTATCGCGGCCGTGCGCGCCCAACTTCGCATTCGTGTAGTTCGCATACTGGTACTATACTCCTCGCAGCCGTGCTGTGTCATGAACTCGATCCTCGATAGTTATTCTCGGCGTGAAATGCCGTCGACTGCAGCGTCGGCCGTGCTTATTGAGCTCGACCGCCAGGCGTCGTTGAGCAAGAGTTCGTTTGGGCCGAAGCGAGCCTTGTACGCCATCTTGGGGCTACCGGGCACGTAGAACCCGAGGTGCAGGTAGCGCTTGCGGTACTGCGCCGCGAGTTCCGCCTCCCGCAACACCGAGTAGGTCCCGAGACTGCGTGCGGCGTAATCGGGATGAAACGCGAAGTAGACGCTCGAGATCGAGTCGGGTAGCAGATCTATCCAGCCGACGCCGACCAGCACTCCCGCGAGGCGGTACAGCATCATTGCGCTTGGAACGGGAGATCGGCAGAGAAACTCCTCGAACGCGGTGTCCGGGTCTTGCTGCACGCGGCCGTGGTGCCGCCTCTGATACTCGGTGTAGAGCTCGTACGCTTCGTCTGTGTATCGGGGCTGCTCTACAGTGACGCTGAGATCGCGGTTGCGCCGGGTGACACGGCGCTGTGACTTCGTGGGGCTGAAGGCCGCGGTCGGAACGCGTAGCGCGATGCAGGAGCTGCAGTCGCGGCAGGCGTTTCGGTAGAAAACCTCGCCGCTTCGTCTCCAGCCCTGCAGGATGAGTTGCTCGTAGAGCTGCCCCGAAAGCCGCTGCGCTCTAAACGCCTGCGTGATCCAGGTGCGGTTCTCGAGGTAAGGGCAGCTCCCGTTGGTGAGCTCGGTTAGCATGACCTGCACGCTTCATCCCTCCAAGCACGCGTCTCGCGATGATCGCGCACTCAGTCGCGATCGGTAGCCACGACGTCACACCTACGATACTATCATATCCGAAAGGACGGAACCCTCATGCTGTCGATCGCGGTGCTTGTTACGCTCGTCGTTATCGTCGTGGTGTGGGCACGGCGCTCGCGCGACCGTTACCGTCGCGAGCTTGCCGGGGAGATCGCCCCGCTCGCGGCGTTTGCCGAGGATAAACGACTCGGTTTCCGCAGGCTCGATGACCCGGGAGTCTTTGAGCTCACGATACCGGTGACCGACGGGTGCGTGGTGATGCGAGGGTATCGGCAACGCGACCGCGGCACGCGACTGCGCGGCGTGGTTCGCCATACCGAGCTGGTGTTCGAGCGCGAGCACCGGCACGAGCGCGAGCACCGGCACGCGCGGTCGCGAGGCGCGGAGGGCGCCTGCGAGTTCGGCACGGACGGGCGGCTCGTGCTGTGCGTTCCGAGCGGTGAGCTCGATCGCATCGGGGTGCGCGCTCCGGACGATCGCATCGGCCGCTTGTTGCTTGTGGAGCCGGTGCTGGGCCGCGAGGCGGCGCGCGCAGTGGCCGTGAGGGCCGGGCTGCTAAGGCGAGTGAGCGAGGGGACGGCGCACGGTTTCACCGTCTGGAGCGATCTCGATACCGCGCCTGAACAGGGTCGAGCGGCCGCGGCGGTGAGCGAGGCGTGCCGGATGGTCGGTGAGGTGGTTGGGGTGCCTGCGGCGGCACTGGTGACGCTCTCGCCCGACGGGCGAGCAGTAGGCGGTATCATCGCGCGGGTGCCGGAGTTTGTGGCTGATACCGAGCGGCTCGAGCGGCTGCGGGAGGCGTTGGAGCGGATGCGCGTGCCGGAGGACGGGTTAGATTGACCGATCGAAGGGAGCCGCGTTCAGCGGTAGTGCTCGCGGGCGGACGAAGCTCGCGTATGGGGTTCGACAAGCAGCGCGTTGAACTCAACGGAACCTGGCTCATGGGGGTGATCCTCGAGCAGCTGCGCACGATTTTCGGCGAGATCGTGGTTGTAACAACGGACCCCGGCCTCTACCGCAACGAGCAGGCTGTTGTCGCGGTTCGCGATGAAATTCCCGGGCACGGGCCGCTCGGCGGACTGCATGCGGGGCTGAAGCGGATCGGGTGCGAGTACGCGTATCTTATCGCCTGTGATATGCCGAACATAGACCCGGCCTTCGTTGAGTTTCTCTATTCCCAAGTTGGCGACGGCCGGCCGGATGCGTGCGTGGCGCGCTACGGTGATTGGTACGAGCCGTTCCATGCCTTGTACGCTGCACGAATCGTCGACCGGCTTGAGGCGTTTCTTTCCGGGGGTGGACGTAAGATCATCCCGTTTCTCTCCGAGATCGATTGCCGGTACCTGGATGAAGACGCTGTCCGCAGGTTCACGCCGGACTGGAGCCTGTTCGCGAACATCAACACGCGCGACGACCTCGCGCGGCATTCGCTGTTTGCCGTGCAGCCCGGAAATCCGGTAGCGTACCGCGACGAGTAGCCCCGGTCGGTGATAGTATAGAGTAGAACGGTGTTGGAAACGGAGGTGGGTCATGTTTGGACGAATCGGCCCGATGGAACTTGTCTTAGTGTTGACGATCGCCTTGATTATATTTGGGCCGTCGAAGTTGCCGGAGATCGGCAAGTCGATCGGGCGGGCGATCAACGAGTTCAAGAGTCAGGCGAACAGCTTAGCAAAGGATGCGGATATCTCGGATATAACCGATCCAAAGAAGAACAGTACAACCGGGAGCAGCTCAACGCAGTCGGCATCGTCGCGCGACTCGCAGAGCTCCGAGAATACCGAACGTACCGAGAACGTGGATCGCGGCCGTGAAACGTGATTCGGTGGAACGCGGGAGGAAAACCGTATGATAGGGCGCTTTGGTGTACTAGAATTAGTCTTGATTCTCTTCATCGCTCTTGTGATCTTTGGCCCGAAAAAGCTGCCCGAGATCGGTAAAGCGATCGGTCAGTCAATTCGTGAGTTTCGCAGCAGTACCACGGCGAAGGACGAGCAGAGCGAGCGCGAGTCGCAGGCCGAGCAAGCGCGTCTCTCGGGCGATAACCCGGCACCCGGTAGTGACCCTAACGCTCATCGCGAGCGTGAGACGGATTCAGTTGAGGCCGAGTCGCGCGATCGACCAGGTTCATCAGACGCCGGCTAAGGCTGAAGGGATTGTGAGCGCGTATGAGTGAGTCTTCGTCCCCAACGCAGTCGGAGCACGAAGAACAGGCCGGCGGCGAGGAGCGGGTGCAGCCCGGTGAGCTCACCTTTGTCGAGCATCTCGAGGAGCTTCGCAAGCGGCTCTTCATCGTGGTGCTGACGGTGGTGATCGGTACCGGGGTATGTTACGCCTTCATCGACGAGATCGTCGGGGTGCTCGAGCTTCCGGCCGGCGAGCTGGACTTCATCTACATCAGCCCGCCGGAGCTGTTTGTGACCTACGTGCGCGTCGCGGTTATCGCGGGCCTAGTTGTCGCCTCGCCGGTGGTGCTGTTTCAGCTGTGGCGATTTGTGGAGCCTGCACTGGAAAAACGCGAGCGGCGCTACCTGCTGTTTGCGCTGTTGATGGGGATCGTGTTTTTCGTAGTCGGCGCGGCGTTCGCCTATACAACCGTGCTCCCGATCGCGATCGATTTTTTCGCGGTTCGGCTTGCGAGCGAGGGAATCCTCCCCACGTTTTCCATCGCGTACTACATCGGCTTCGTCACCTCGACATTACTCGCGTTCGGTATCGTGTTTCAGTTGCCGTTGTTTGTGTTGCTTCTGGCATCGCTCGGGCTGGTGACGCCGGCGTTTCTGCGTAAGTATCGCAAGATTGTGGTGCTCGCGATCGTGCTGTTGAGCGCATTTCTGACACCACCCGACGTCATTTCGCAGCTCTTGCTCGCGGGGCCAATCATGCTGCTTTATGAGTTCAGCGTCTTGATCACGGTCGTGATCACCCGCAAAAAACTAAAAGCCGCTCAGTAAGCCGCTCAGTAAATCTGCTCGGTCTCGGCACCTCCCGCGATGGGCCCCTTTTTTACGCAGTCTCGCGTTTTTCCCTTGCGGGGTATCGATATTGATGATATATAATGTCAAGAACTACCCGGGCGGGTTCTCCACACACGGGGTGGATTCTTCGGCCCGAACGCGATTAGTAGCATGTTAAGAAGCCTACTCGAGACCCTAGAACGCTCACATAAACTCAACCCCGTAGGCGTACGAACCGAGCGTTGCACGCATCGCCTGAGCGGCAAGAGCCGTTGCCGGCGCTGTGTGCGGCACTGCCCAACCGGCGCAATCACCGCCCCGGCGCGGCCGGATAGCTCCCGGTGCGTGCGCTGCGGCGCGTGCGTTGAACACTGCCCGACCGAAGTGTTTGAGATGCAGCACAGCTCAGCGGGGTCGCTGCAGCGGAGGCTTGCTTCGGTGCTCGAGCGTTATCAAAGCGTTGCACTCTGCTGCGAAAAAGGGCCGGCGCGGGAGCGGCGGCGCGAGGATGCGCTTGTGCTCACCTGCCTTGCGCGGATCCCGCTCGCGGAGCTCATCCTGCGTCTGCTAAACCGTGACGCCGCGGAGGTGAGGGTGGCGCTGCCGGCGGCGTGCGACGACTGCGTCGCGCGTCCGGCGATGCGCGAGAAGCTCGCCGAAGTATCGCGATTGAGTACGCTCCTGCGTACCAGCGATCCGAGTGGACGCCGCGCCGGCGCGGTCGCCGTATCCGGCCCCGGCTCTCGTCTCCCGGCGCCGGTCTCGGCTCCGGTACCTGCGCCTGAGGCCCGGGCCGCCGGGAAACCCGCCGGGAAGAGCGCGCGTCGCAGGGGCAAGACTAGAACTGCGGGGCGCGCGGTTGACCCCACCCGTCGCGATCTCCTTATAGCGGCTAGAACCCTACCGGCGCACAGCACCGTCGCGCGGCTACTGTTTGGGATGGAGCTGCCCCGCACGGCCGAGGCACAGCCGGCGCGCAACGGCGCGCTCCGCGGTCGGCTCGCGCTGCGAGGCGCGCGTCGCGC
>SLBH01000259.1 GCA_007126415.1 Spirochaetales bacterium | reverse complement strand
GAATGAACGGTGACGAGCTCGCCGAGGAGCTCTTGTACTACGGCGTCAGCGCCATTGGGCTCGAAACCACCGGTAGCGAGCACACCGAGGGCCTGCGCGCCTGCGTCAGCCAGTTCAGTCTTGACAAAGAACCGGTGCTCGCCGAGCGCCTACGCCGCTTTCACGCCGATCACCCCGTATAGCCCCGGGCCCGCATAACCCTCCATGACACAAAAAACGGCCGGCTCACCGCGCGTAAGGCGGTGAGTACCGGCCGTCTGTGATTCGGGCTAGAGTTAGCCCGGATAGAAAAAGTGTAGCAACGAGATCAGCGCGAGTACGTAAACCAACCAATGCACCTCTTTGGCGCGACCGGCGGCCACCTTCGCGACCGGGTACGCGATGAAACCAAACGCAATCCCGTCGGCGATACTGTAAGCAAGCGGCATAAAAATAATGGTGAGAAACGCCGGGAAAGCCTCGGTGAAGTCGTCGAAATCGATCTTGGTAACCGCCCCGACCATCAACACCCCGACGATCACCAGCGCCGAAGCGGTGGCTTCCGGCGGCACCAAGCCCGCCATCGGAGCCAAGAACAAGGTCAGGAAAAACAACAGACCGGTAACGATTGAGGTGAGCCCGGTACGGCCGCCCTCCGAGATACCGGCGGTGCTTTCCACGTAGGTTGTTACCGTGCTGGTACCGAGCAGCGCCCCGCCCATGGTTCCGATTGAGTCGGCGAGCATCGCGTTCTTGACCTTCGGCAGGCGCCCTTGGCTGTCGAGGAAGCCCGCGCGGGCACCGGTTCCGAGCAACGTGCCCATCGTGTCGAACACATCTACGAACACAAACGAGAAGATCACGAAGAACGGAATCGCGAACGCGCCGGTGGAAAGCGAAAGATCGAGCTCGAACAGGATCGGGCCTAACCCGGCCGGGCGTCCGAAGATCTGACCGAGGCTCGTCGGGAAGCTTTGAATCCCCATGATAAAGCTTACCAGCGTGGTAAGCAGGATGCCGAGCAAGATCGCGCCCTTTACCTTGCGCGCCATCAGGACCGCGGTGATCGCGATACCGACGAGTGCCAGAAGCGGCCCAGGCTCCGAGAGATCGCCGAGCGTAACCTGCGTAGCCTCGTACGCCACGATGATCCCGCCGTTCTGCAGGCCGATAAACGCGATGAACAGCCCGATACCGGCGGCGACCGCCCGCTTCAGGCTCGTGGGAACCGCCATATCGATGAACTCAATGCCGCCGCTTACGGCAAGAATCGCGAACACCACCCCTGATACAAACACCGCCCCGAGCGCGGCTTGCCAGCCGTACTGCGAGGCAACCACAAACGCAAAGAAAGCGTTCAGGCCCATACCGCTCGCCATTGCAAACGGATAGTTGGTGAGAAGCCCCATGATGATCGTCGACAATCCGGCTGTGAGAATCGTCGCCGTCATCACGGCGCCCTGATCCATGCCCGCGGCGCTCAGTATGTCGGGGTTCACGAAGATGATGTACGCCATCGTCATGAACGTGGTGACGCCCGCGATCGCCTCGGTACGTGGATTGGTGCCGTGCTCTTCCAGCTTAAAAAACTTCAACATGCTTGTCTCGCCTCCTTCAGCCGTATAAATATGCTTTCTGTGAAGGTTCGACTATACCGAGTCCGGCGATATTTTGCATCCCGATATCGTGTATTTTCGATCGTTTTATCGAAAAAATCCGTCCGGAACCGCAGACTCGATCTCGTCGCGGTACTCGTCGGCGACGTCACCGGCAGCCTGTAAGGTTTGAACGCCGTCGCGCGAGCGGAGCATCACCTCGCGCACCGCTCCCTCGAGAGCTTCCCAGTCCATCTCGCTGAGTAACCGAAACACCTCGGGGTGATCCTGCTCGAGGCCGCTGCGCACCACGGTATTGATCGTTTCCGAGTCGCCGTAGATGCCGTATGGGTCCTCCAGCGTGCGGAGCTCATGCTTCACGAACTTCACGTGCGGATCCCACCCCGTGACCACCACCGCAGCGCGGCGTTCGATCGCCTCACCGAGCGTCGCGACCATCGTCGAGTCGCTGCCCTCAACCAGCTCAAACGCCCCCAGTCCGCCGAGGTCCTGCTCTATTGCGGCCGCGGTCTGCTGCATCATGCCGGCTCCCGGATCAATGCCGATAATAAGATTGTCGAAGCGTTCGGCGTTCGCAACGAGATCATCGATGCTGCGAACATCCTCTATATACCTCGGCACCACCAGCCCCAGCGTTGCATCGGTGTAGTTCGGCCCAAGGTCCACCACATCCTCGCGGTGCTCTTCCCATTCGTTGCGATGCGTATCCGGCATCCATCCCGAAAGATGCGCATCGGCCTCTCCGGCGGCGACCGCAGCCCACATTACCGGGTTCGAGACCGAGGTCACGCTCACGCTATACCCTCCACGGCTTAGCACCTCGCCGACGAGGTAGGTTATCGCCGGCTCGCGGTCCCATTCCACGTAGACCAGGTCGATATGTCCCCGCGCCTCCGCCTCTGCGCACCCAACAAGCACGCTTGCCGCCACGATAACTGCCCCAAAAACCGCCAAGCGGCGTCGTATGCTCACCCCGCTTTCCTCCCGTTGTCTCGGCCGCGATTCCCGAGCGTTTGCACGCCGGTGCGCCCTGCCGGGCG
>SLBH01000245.1 GCA_007126415.1 Spirochaetales bacterium | reverse complement strand
CGGAACGACGCGCATGATCTGTTCGCCACGTGTCGTCATTTCACCCATCTCCTTGTCGATCAGCAAACAGCGATTCTGTTCGGTTAGAACGAACCCGGGGCAACCCGTTTACCCGGGTCGTCTCCGAGTAGTTCTGCACCATATGCACTGCCGGCCACTGCGTGAAGCTATTGGCCGGCGCCCCTCACCAGTACATCGATTCTGCCGAGTTCCTGCATTGTAGTGTCCGGTGCCCCCGGATGCTCTCCTGCAAGGTAACGTCGCACGCAATTGCCACAGCCGTTGCCCCACTTGATACAGTTCGAGTGCTCACTCAGGCTCGATGTTGCACATCACCCCAACGGGTTCTTTATTCGTCGATTTCGACGATCTCTTTTTTGCGATGCTCCCGTATCTCTTTCGGCTGAGAAACTCCTTCACTTCGTTCATCATTATTTCTCGCAATCAATAAGCCTCTACGAGACATCACCCGCGAGGCAGTCTAATCGTCGCTTCCGCTGTTTTAACTCGAGCCCTCAATGAACGACCCTGCCCGGGTTCCGAGTTTTTTCCGGTTGATGGCCCATTAGCCGCCATGGTATAACTTGTCAAACTGGGAAGCAAAACAACATTCTATGGTACGCACTCGCACGTTCGTGACTCTTAGTGTCGCGGTCCTTGTGGCCTTTCTCATACTTACGGCCTTCTACGCGGTCCAGGAGAGTCGGCGTACCCGTGAGTTCATTCGTGACCACGAGCTGCCCTCCCTGGGGCTGGCGGTTCTGGCAAACCTCGACCGGACCGCCGCACAGTACCACCAGGCGGGTGACGAGCTTCTGCGTTACCACTTCATCCGTGACTGGATACTCGCCGGCGAACAGGACGAGGATGCGCTGCGCGAGTTCCTCGAGACGGTTCGCCGGGAACACCGCATGTTGGATGCCGGCATTGTCAGCGACCGCACCGAGACCTACTACGGCACCGACGGCCGGACCCTGGTGTTGAACCCCGACGACTTTGAGCGTGACGGCTGGTACTATCTCTACCGCGATTCGGTTCCGGAGACCAATATCGACGCGTGGTACTTCCCGGAGACGGGTGAGATCGGCATGTGGGTGAACGTGCCGATATACGGCCCCGACGGTGAGTTTCTCGGCGTGACCGCAGGCGGCGTAGACGCCAGTCATTTCGGCGAGATGCTGGAGCACTACGGCAGTTTCACCGGTATTAACATCTATATGGCACGCCGCGACGGCCGGCTTGTCTTCGTTTCCGACCAAAGGCTGCTGCAGCCACCCGCGGTCACACTCGGTGAAATCTGGGGCCGTGACGTGATACCCGAGCTGGTTGCGGCCCGTGATTCGGGCAGGTCGCTAACCCTACAGCCCGACGGCGCGCGCGGCCCGGTGCTCTGGGGCCATTATTCCAGAAACTGGGACACGTTCGTGATTGTGGAGAAAGGGGCCGCGGTGCTGACGGAACGCGCCCGTACTTCCGTGCTCAAAAGCATGCTGCCCGCGTTGTTCTTGACCGCTTCGCTCTACGCAATCACCCTCGGGACGATACTGTACGCGCGCAGGAGAATTACCGTCCAGGCGCGCTTGCTGGAAGCGCTTGCCGGCACCGACCAACTCACAGGGCTGCATAACCGGACGCGTTTCAACGAAATCGTCCAACAGGAAACACAACGGGTTCAGCGAACCGGTGAGGAATCATGCCTGGTCATACTGGACCTGGATCTCTTTAAAGAGGTTAACGACACATACGGGCATCCCAATGGTGATCGGGTGTTGAAAACTGTCGCCACCGTGATAAAGACGGAGCTACGGTCCACCGATACGCTCGCCCGCTTCGGTGGTGAGGAGTTCACGATACTGCTCCCGGGGACAAGCGTCGAAGGAGCCTACCACGTCGCGGAGAAAGTCCGACGAGCTATTGAAGCGCGCCGGTTTCCGGAACCGATGACCGACCTCGTACTCACCGCGAGCATTGGGGTTGCCCCATTACACGCCAGAACAAACCGTGACTTTGACACAACCTACCGTGAAGCCGACCGCGCCCTATACCGGGCGAAAGACCGGGGCCGCAACCGCACCGAAGCCCTGACGGAGGAGCTTCTGAACGCGATCTCCGCAGAGACCGATCAAGCGAATCGGTCGACATTCATTGAAGAGGCGACGTAGCGATACCTCCACCAACGTCAACGAGAGGCTAGAGGCAGGCGTGAGCTAGAACGCATCAATGAGCATGCGGATGAGCTCAATGAAGAAGCGTTTGACGTGCTTGACTTCCAGGCCGACTAATGACTCGCGGCAACATCTTCCTGATCAAGAAACCGGGCAAGACTGATCCGAAACGACAGTGGGCTTGTTTTCCAGGTAAGCGTTGGGGTTGAGGAAGGACTCAAACATCCAGGCGCCATCCATTGTGACGGTCTGGTTAGCATAGCGAAAAGCGACCTTACCGAGTTCGTGGGATCACTCAGCTATAGGAAACTCGCCGAATTGTCCGCAGCGCTGAAGGCAGCATTCCAGATTGAGGAGTGATTATCCGTAGGTTTCGGCCTCTTGCACGGCGCCTTTGCATAGCACCTTGTAACACCCCCTCGGATAATGGTAGTAAACGGGATGCACGACAGACCGCGGCCTCACGCGAT
>SLBH01000083.1 GCA_007126415.1 Spirochaetales bacterium | reverse complement strand
TAGGCGCGAGACCGAGCGCCCCGGCTACCGCTTTGCGTACGTAAAACGGGCACTGCGTGGAGGCGTAGATCGTGATGCGCCCGTCCTCCAAGCGTCCAAACAGGGCCTGCGGCTCGATATATACGTGCTCCTGATACCCGGTGCGAAACTCGCGTTCTATCACGCGATGAGCCTCGGCTAAGGCGCGCTCGGGGTCTCCCTTGCGGGTGTGGAGATCGGCAAACAGGTTGTCGGATCCGTGCAGCGGCCCACCCTTGCAGGCAAGGCCGTCCTCAATGGAAATCGCCGCGGTATCTTCGCGGTAGCTCACCGCCGCCTCTATCTGCTCAACCAACCCTGCGAGCACATTACGATCGGGGCCTACCACGAGCCCGAGCGGCTCGCCGTAATAGCGTACCTGCTTCTCCGCGAACGCGGGCCAGTCGTCTTTGATCATCTGAACGCAGTTGCGACCGCCTGGGGGGATGTCCTCGGCGGTGATGTAGTGGTAACCGGGAGGAAGGGGAGGCGTGTTACGAGCGACGATCTCGCCGCGCGCAACGCGCGAGCGAAGCATCCGGGCGTACAGCCGCTCGCCGAACTCGTAGTCGGCAAGATACGGTAACTCGCCGCGCGACTTTTCGCGAGCGTCTACTCGCTCAACCTCGCGCGTGATCTTGTGTCTCATGCCGCACTCCTTAGCGCCGGCAAGCGCTCGTCCCTCGGCTCGCTCCGAGCCGTGGACTACCTGAAAAGATAGCTCGGTGAGTCGCGAATTGTAAAGCAGTTGTTCGCCGATTATGGAGATTTTGCGGTTGAGCCCTCATCGAGCGACCGCAGCGCGCCGTCGATATCCTTGAGACCGGTGCCGGTCAGCAACACCACGACGCGGGCAGCCGGGTCTATGGCGGCGCGCGAGGTGAGGTAACCGGCAAAAGCGGCGGCCGCGGCGGGCTCTACGAAGCATCCGGCGGCCGAGGCGAGCCGTCGTTGCGCGGCTTGGATCTCGCGGTCCGAGACCACAACGCAGCGGCCGCGGTGACGCTGCAAGCGAGCGAGGGTGAAGTAGCCGGCGGCCGGAACCTCTACGCTGATCGAGTCGGCGACGGTGTCGGCCGCAACCGGGTCGGTGAACTCACCGTGCTCGAGCGCACGCGCGATCGCGGAGCTGCCCTCTGCCTGTACGCAGACTATCTGCGGCACGCGGTCGGCGAGTCCGAGCGCCACGAGATCCTCGAACCCCTTGTACACGCCGGCGGCGATTACACCGTCGCCGGTAGAAACAAAGACGTAGTCCGGTGTGCGGTCTCCGAGCTGCCGGAAAATCTCGAGCGAGACCGTTTTCTTGCCTTCGATCGTGAGCGGGTTCTCGCCGGTGTTCCGCGAGAGTCCGCCGTGTTCGCTGAGGAAAGCGCGGCAGGCCGCGGAGGCACGGTCGTAGCTGCCGTCGATCTTCTGCAGGTCGGCGCCGTACTGTAGCGACTGCACGAGTTTGCCGCGAGGGGCGGAGGCCGGTAGGTAGAGGCGAACCTCGAGTCCGGCGGCGGCGCCTATCCCCGCCATCGAGCTTCCGGCGTTGCCGGTGGAGGCCACCACGATCCGTCGAATGCCGTGCCGGCGCGCGAACGCCGCAACGAGGTAGCTCGCGCGGTCCTTGAGCGAACCGGTGGGGTTCAGTCCGTCGTCTTTGAGAACGAGCCCCGGGGAACCGAGTTCGTCGCAGAGCCGCTCGGGTCGCCACAGCGGCGTCTCGCCGACCGGTATCGCGGGAAACCAGCGTCGCTCCACCGGCAAGAGGTCGAGCGTGTGCCAGGCCTTTGTCGGCAGCGTCCCACCCTCGAGCACAACCTCGAGGATACCGCGTAACGGCCGGTCGGGTTGTTGCAGCGCGGCGCAGCGGTCGCAGCGCAGTCTGCCGGGGAGAATCTCGTACTCGAGCCCGCACTCGCTGCAGCGGTAGCGAAACGTCACAGGACCTCCAACGTCACGGTGTCTCCGGCCGGCGCGCCTCGCCCAAAGGGGTTTCGCGGCCGTTATCGGGAATGAGCGTAAACAGGCTTGGGCGCTCGCGGTGTAGGCGCGCGAACAAGCGCATGAAGCGCTCCTCGTCCGAGGGCTCACAATCCGCGGTTCCGGCACCCCTGAAAATCTCGGCCACCGCGATGGTCCGGACTACACTGTTGAAGCGCATCGTGACCGTTTCATCCTCGAGCAGCCAGCCTTCGTTCGAGCTGTCCTTAAACGCGCTGCGCGAGCTGAACACCGTCGGCTTGTCGCGGTACGGAACGCGCTCGCTCCACGGGCAGAACCAGCCGCAGTTGCCGCACTCGTTACAGAGCGCGTCGAGATGCACGATCTGGTACGGGTCTCGAAAGCCGTCTTGAAACCGGTCGTCGCCGCCGACCTCAACCGCGATGTTGGCACGGTTGGGGCACACTTCTTCGCATTTGTTGCAGATGTAGTTGCACTCGAGGCAGCGATGACACTCGGTAAGCGCGAACGCACGATCATTGTGGTAGTCTGCCGCGTCGGGCTTAGTGCGAATCGTCGCCTTGCGTTCTCGTAGCCGGCGGAGTCTCGCGGCTGCATCGCGCTGCTCGAGATGCGGCACGGCGTGCTGCGTGTCGTGCTGCGCCGCATACTGCGCTCCATCTATCG
>SLBH01000007.1 GCA_007126415.1 Spirochaetales bacterium | reverse complement strand
GCCCGTTGCTTCGGGCGCGGTTATCAGCGCCGCCGGCGTTCGAGCGTATCGCGGTGCTCGTGCAGAAACACCAGCAGGTAGTGCTGAATGCCGTTGAAGTAGCGACGCTTGAGCTCGACGGCCGGGCGCCCGATGTAGCGATAGTGCCAGGGCTCGTAGATGTAGCCGGTAAGCCATTCCTTGTCTTCGGGGTAACTGAGCGAGAACCCAAAGCGCCGCGCGTTCTCGCGCAGCCAGCGTCCGGCAGGCGTCTCGGCGAACTCCGGGGTGATAGAGCCGAAATCAACTACAGTGCCGAGGTGGTGCTCCGAGGAGCCGGCCTCGGCCGAGAAGCGCTCGGCTTGCTCGCGGCCGTGTACGCGCTCATAGCGCGCAAAGAGGTCGCGCTGATACTCGATGCTGCGATAGACCGAGCTGAGATCGAGCGTTATACCCTCGCTGAGCGCTTCAGCCACCATCGCGCTCAGCGGCTCGAGCGCGCGTTTGCTTAGCTGCATCCCGGAGCGGTTGAGCACGAACCGGTCGCGATACTCGTCGAGCGAGATGAGGTCGTCGGGACGGTAATCCTCCGGGAGGTGAACATCTTTGTTTACTAAGCGCGTGAGCTCCGGATCCTGATCGAGCACCGGCAGGAGGGCCTCGAGAAAACCCCGAGCGTCTGAGGTGATTCCTTCGCCGATCTCATCCGGGAGCGCCTCGGTAAGCTCGGCGAGCTCCGCGGCCGTGAGGTCGAAGGCAGGGTGTAGACGCTCGTTCGCGGGGTGGGTTTGCGACGCTTGTTCGCCGGTCCCGTCTTGCGCTTCGGCGGCGCGGTTGGGTTCCTCGGTGGGGCGCGCGAAACCACAAGACCCGAGGAGCACGCTGAACGCCGAGGCGATGAACAGCGCGCCCACAACTGTGGCGGCGAAGGTGTATTTGTTTCGTGTCATGCTCGATCCCTCTGCTGCGCGTCAAGCTGTGCGTCAGGCTGCGGCTAGAACAACAACTCTATCACCTCATCCATCGACGCGACCGGGTGAAACGTGATCCCTTTCTTGACGTGATCGGGTATTTCATCGAGGTCCGCTTCGTTGTCTTTCGGGATAATGATATCCTTGATCTTCGCGCGCCGTGCCGCGATGGTCTTCTCTTTGAGGCCGCCGATCGGGAGCACGCTTCCGACCAGCGACAACTCGCCGGTCATCGCGAGCTTTCGCTTGATCTTCTTTTCGGTCACGAGCGATATCAGCGCCGAGGCCATTGTGATGCCGGCCGAGGGACCGTCCTTGGGAGTAGCGCCGGCCGGGATGTGCAGATGGTAATGCTTGCGCTCAAATGCTGCGTCCTTCACACCGAAACGCTCGGCAACGTGCCGTACGTAGTGGTAGGCGATGCGCGCCGACTCCTGCATGACCTCGCCGAGGTGTCCGGTGAGGGTGAACCCTTCCTTTCCGGGGTTGGAGATCGCCTCGATCATAAGCGTGTCACCGCCGAACTGTGTCCAGGCGAGCCCAACAGCCATGCCCGGGCCGGTGATGGTCTTGACCTCATCGCCGCGGAAGCTTGGCCGCCCGAGTAGCTCGGTGACCGTCTCGGGCTCCACCTTGAACGGCGTCTCGATCTCACCGCCGACGAGCTTCTTCGCGAGCTTGCGGTGGATCTTATCGACCGATTTCTCGAAGTTGCGCACGCCGGCCTCGCGCGCGTAGCCGTTTGCGATCTCGAGCATCGCTCTTTTGGTGTACTTCACGCCGTTCTTTTCGAGCCCGGTGCGTTCAAGCGATCGCGGAATAATGTACTTGCGCGCGATCGCCACTTTTTCTTCGTCGATATACCCCGAGAGGCGGATGATCTCCATGCGGTCGCGCAGCGGGGCCGGGATAGTATCGAGCGTGTTCGCGGTAGTGATGAAAAAGATGTTCGAGATATCGAACGGGAGGTCTAGGTAGTTGTCGCGAAACGCCACGTTCTGCTCAGGATCGAGCACCTCCAGCAGCGCCGACGACGGGTCGCCCTGAAACGAGACACCGAGTTTGTCGATCTCGTCAATCATAAACACCGGATCGTTGGCTTTCACGATCTTGAGCCCCTGGATGATCTTGCCGGGCATCGCGCCGACGTAGGTGCGGCGGTGGCCCTTGATCTCGGCCTCATCGCGCATACCGCCGACCGAGAACCTGAAGAACTGCTTATCGAGCGCGCGTGCGATCGAGCGGCCCACCGAGGTCTTGCCGACACCTGGGGGGCCTACAAGACAGATAATCGAGCCTTTGAAGTCTTTCTTGAGCTTGCGAACCGTGAGGAACTCGAGAATGCGCTCCTTCACATCTTCCAGCCCGTAATGGTCGGTGTCGAGGACCTTTTGTGCCTTCGGGAGGTCCACCTCGGCCGGCTTGGGGCTGCCCCAAGGGAGGTTTATGATGGTGTCGAGGTAGTTACGCGTGACGGTAAACTCCGAGGAGTTAGGCTCCATCAGCGAGAACTTCTCGAGTTCCTGCTCTACCTGATCTCGGATTTCTTCATCGAGCGACAGCTTCTCGATCGCCTCCTTAAAGCGTTGGTACTCGCTCGACTTGGCGTCGCCCGGCATCCCGAGCTCTTCCTTGATCGCCTTGAGCTGCTCTTTGAGAAAGTACTCGCGCTGGCTTTTTTCTATCTTTTCGTTGATCTGCTTTTGGATCTTCTTCTGAATCTGCAGTAGCTCCTGTTCTTTCTTGATGAAGGTCAGCACGAGCTCCATGCGCTTGCGGACGTTGAGCTCCTCGAGCACCTTCTGTTGTTCCTCGCGATCAACATTGAGCATAGAAGCGATGAAATCGGCGATCTTACCGGGCTGGTCGATATTCACCATGTTGAGGCGCATCTCTTCCGAGAACAGCGGATTGTTTTCCGAGACCTGCTTCATCTCGCCGATCAGAGCGCGCGTAAGCGCCTTGACCTCGTCGCCGGAGGTCTCTTCTTCATCGAGGTACTCTACCGCTGCGGTGATCGGAGCGGTCTCGTGCAGAATCTTCTTGATCCGAAAGCGCTTCACGGTTGAGATGAACAGGTTCATCCCGCCGTCCGGGAGGTTTATGCGCTTCACGATCTTGGCTGCGGTCCCTACCTCGCGCAGATCCTCGGCGGCCGGTGGTGCGTCCGGATCGGCCTCTCTGGTCATCACGAACCCGATCATGTTGTCACCCTCGAGTGAGTGCTGAGCGGCCTCGAGGTCGGTGTCGGAGCTGATCATGATTGGGGTGAAGATCCCGGGGAAGATCGGCTTCCCGACAAGCGGCACGATAATTAATTTCGCCGGCAACACTTGAGTCGCCGGTACGATTGGTTGAGGGGTCGAAGACATCTGATTCCACCTTGTGCGTATCTTACTTTGCGTTTTGTATGGTTGGCGTGTCCGTCAAAAATATAGAGGCTACCGACAGACGTCAAGTTTGTATGCTATAGATAGCGCATGAACCGTAACCATCGCTGCCGCGCGATCGTGCTTCGCACCTATCCAATCGGCGAGATACACAAAGGAACTGTGTTGCTGACCGATACCAACGGTGTGGTGCACGCGGTTGCGCACGGTGCGGCATCGGCCAAAGGGCGGCTGCGCGCGCTTGCGGAGGTGTTTGTAGAGGGCGAGGCGACGCTCTACCACAACCCGGTGAAGCAGAGCACCAAGTTGGAGGACCTCGATACTCCGGTGATGCATTACGGCCTGCGCGAAAACCTCGTAAAGTACTACGCCGCCTCGTTCTGGGTGGAGCTCATTGCGGCTTCACACCTCGGGGACGGAGAGCACGACGAGGCGTGTTACGAGCTTCTTTCGGATGCACTGTTAGGGCTCGAGCGCGCCGCCGAGGAACGCACGCTCGAGCTCTCGATCTACCTGATGTGGCGCTATCTCGGTCTGCTGGGTCTCGCGCCGCAGCTCGACCGCTGTGGGGAGTGCGGGCGCGAGGCTGCGCGCGGGGTGCCGCTGTTTTGGGCGCTCGGCGGCGGCGGCGAGCTGCGCTGCGCCGATTGTCGTGGCGGGGCGGATGGTGGCGCCGAGAGCGCGTTTGAGCTTGCTCCTCCGGCGCGCGCCTACCTGCGGCGCCTCGATGAGGTCGCGGCGCGGACCGAGGATCTGCTGCCGATCCGGCTGCAGGCTGAGCAGGCGCGCCGGTTGCACGCGCTGCTCGCCGCCGGGTTACAGCACGTCTTGGAGACGCGTTTTAAGACGCTTGAAAGCGGGGCTGCGGTTCTGTACGGCCGCCGATAGGCGGTGCATGACTCCCGTGGCGGTTCAGACGTGGCGGTTCAGAGGTCGAACGCCTCGAGTACCTGTTCGAGCTGCTGAGTGGATGAGGCCGCCGAGGTGTGGTGGATGAAGATTCCGCCGATCTCTCTCCAGTCGTCGGCGATTCGGGTGCGGTCGTCGATCAAGACCGGCGTTTCCTCCGGGGTGCAGTTCAGCTGCGCCACCAACGGTTTTTCGCGTGTAAGACAGGTGAAGACCGGGATCTCCGGTCCGAGCTCGCGCTCGCACCAGCGGCGCTTCTGCGGTTCCGCCCAGTTACCGCGCGGCAGGCCGGTCAGGATGCTCGGCTGTAGCACGCGCACGTAACTCCAGAGGCGCGGTCCGTCCTCCATCCAGTCGAGCTTGTTGTAGAAGTCGTCGGCGGCGGCGATGCGTTTCCACATCTCGGGTTCCGGGATATCCGCCGGGAGCGTCCCGGTTAGCTCGAGGACTCCGCGGTCGAAATCCACGAGAACTCCGTCGAGGTCTACAAAGAGTTTTATCGTTGTTTTCACGGTGGTGCTCATGAGGTCCGTGTTCTCCTTTGGGTTAAGTTGTGGCCCGCCCGGTCATCGCGCATGCGCGGAGGCACGCGGAGGCGCCGAGCACATGCACGAGCACATGCACATGCACGAGCATATCACGCCGCATATGCAGGCGCGCGGGTTTTGTGCTAAGGTACCACCAACCAACCACGCGAGCAAGTGAGACATGTGAGCAAGTGAAGCATGCGAGCAAGTGAGATACTAAGTCATAAGCGCGACGGCGGTACCTTAAGCGCCGAACAGTTACGCTTCCTGATCAGAGGTTATTTGGACGGCTCGATCCCGGAGTACCAAGTCTCGGCTTGGCTGATGGCGGTGTATTTTCAGGGTATGACCGGCAAGGAAACCGGCGAACTCACGCGCGAGATGATCGCTTCCGGTGACAGCATCGTTCTTGATCGCGCCGCACGGCCGTACATCGACAAGCACTCCACCGGCGGAGTCGGCGACAAAGTGTCGCTTATTCTCGCGCCGCTCGCTGCGGCCTGCGGGGTCTCGGTGCCGATGATGAGTGGACGCGCGCTCGGCCATACCGGCGGCACGCTCGACAAGCTCGACGCAATCCCCGGTTACCGCAGCGTGCTCGATCCCGAACGCTTCGCTGCGGTTGTCGCCGAGGTGGGGTTCGCGATGACCGGGCAGAGCGAGCGTATCGTGCCGGCCGACCGCAAGCTCTACGCCCTGCGCGACGTCACCGCAACGGTAGAATCGATTCCGCTTATCACCGCGAGTATCCTTTCCAAGAAGTTCGCCGAGGGCGCCGAGGCGCTGGTGATGGACGTGAAGTGCGGCCGTGGGGCGTTCATGAAGACCCCTACCGACGCACGCGCTCTCGCCGAGTCGCTTGTGCGCACCGGCGCTTCGCTCGAGCGCAACGTCGTTGCGGTGCTCACCCGCATGGACGAGCCGCTCGGCGCGATGGTCGGAAACTTCCTCGAGGTTGAGGAGAGCTGCCGCGTCCTCGCGGCGCCCGAGCGGCCCGTGGCGGGGTTTGAGATCCCCGCGCTCGATGATCCGCGGCTTGCAGACTTGATCGAGGTCACGCTGCATCTCACCGCCTGGATGATCGTGCTCGCGGGCAAGGCGCCGGACCACAACGCTGCGCTCTCACTGGCACGCGAGCGCTTGCTCGACGGCTCGGCCTACCGCGCGTTCTGCGCTAACGTTGAGGCCCAAGGCGGCTCGGTCGGCGAGCTCGAGGCCGGCTTCGGTACGCGCCGCGCGCCGCTCTCGGAAGAGATTAACGCCACGGCCGACGGCGTGATCACCGAGATCGACGCCTACCGTATGGGTATGGCCGGTGTAGACCTCGGTGTCGGGCGCAATCGCGCCGAGGACGATGTGGAGCCCGATGTCGGGATAGAGCTGTTCGCGAAGTGCGGCGAGCGCGTGAGCGCCGGAACGCCTCTGTGTCGGGTTTACGCGGTCTCGGAAGCTGCGCTGCGCGCCGCGTGCGAGCGTGCGGCTCAGGCATACGTGATCGAGCAGGACGGCGGCGTCGTAAGCCTTGGCTCGCGCATCATCGAGGAGCTGCATGAGCTGGAGTAAGCCTCCGATCGACGGCGATGAGGTCCGCAAGCTCTCTGAACGCTACGGAATAGACCTGCTCGAGGCGGCGATACTCGCCCGGCGCGGCATCAGCGACCCGGGCGAGGTTCTGTACTACCTCGAAGACGATCTGCAGTACCTGCACAACCCGTTTCTGCTCGACGAACTCGAAGACGCCGTCGACCGAACGCTCGACGCGGTAGCAGAGGGCGAGCGCGTCTTGGTGTTCGGTGATCGCGATGTCGACGGGATCACGAGCACGGTGTTGTTGGTGCAGCGGCTCACCGAGCTGGGCCTCGAGGTTGAGTGGCAAGTACCGGCCGGCGACAACCCCTACGGCGTGACGCGTGAGATCATCGAGGATTTTGCGGCACGCGACGGAACGCTGTTGTTCACCGTCGATTGCGGAACAACCAGCGTAGACGAGATAGGGCGTGCCGCCGAGCTCGGCATCGATACCATCGTTATAGATCACCACAACCCCCAGTCCGAGCGTCCTCCTGCGGTCGCGATCGTGAATCCTAAGCTCCCCGATAGCGCCTATCCGTTCGACGGGTTATCGGGCTGCGGCGTGGTCGCAAAGTTCTGCTGGGCGCTGGCGTTTGCGGCAACGCCGCTGTACAAATCCTCGGTCGTCTTGTTGCAGATTCGGCCGGCGAACGACACCTACGTTATCGAGGCCGTGAAGCTCGAGAACTTGGTGGAGGTAGACCGGCTCGAGGAAAACGTGGTGCCGGGAATGGTCTCGCTGCAAGAGACTCGCGTTGGAGAGTTCCTGTTCGGCAATCAGATCCTGGTGTACGACGCGCCGACACAGAAGCGAATGCTGCGCACGCTGTTCGGGCAGGGAATCGATACCGACGAGCTCGTAGACCTCGAGCCCGAGGTGACGAGGGTGTTCCCCAAGCTACGCGCGAAGAGCCTCCTCGCGTTGCGGCCGAATGCGCGTATCACCCGCTACCGAGAACGCAAGCCGGCCGAGGTAGATCTTCTGCTCGCGCTGTTTCGCGCGTACGTTTCCAAGACCTACCCGGGGCTCGATGCGGAGTTTCAGCAGCACCTCGATCTGGTGGCGCTCGGCACGGTCGGCGACATGATGCCGCTTCACAACGAGAACCGCATTCTCGTGCGCCGCGGCCTCGAGGCGATGAATGCGCTCGAGAGCGGCGGTCTTGCGCGTCTGTTGCACGAGCTCGCCTTGAGCCGGCGGACGCTTACCGCCGCGGACCTCGGATGGCGTGTCGCGCCGGTGATAAACGCCTCGGGACGTATGGGCGAGCCCGAGACTGCGGTGCAACAGTTGCTCAGCGGCGACCCTGAGGAGCAGCGCAAGCTCGCCGAACGCTTGATAGCGCTCAACAAAGAGCGCCGGCGCGTCGGCGATGAAGCCTGGAAGCAGGTGTTGCCGCTCGCCGATCGTAGCTACACCGAGCATTCGGAGCGCTTGGTGCTGGTGCAGGATGAATCGGTGCACCGCGGGGTAACCGGCATCATCGCCGGACGGCTTTCGCGTCATTTCAAGGCCCCGGCCGCGGTTGTGACGCGCTGCGAGGATCGGGCGGTGGGCTCGATGCGCACCCGCGGCGAGATCGCGGCCACCGATTTTCTCGAGCGTTTCGACGACATTCTGCTCGCGTGGGGTGGGCACGATCTGGCCGCCGGGTTCAACCTCGAGTGGCCGCGGCTCGAGGAGTTCACGCGCCGCGTGCGGGAGTTGCTGCCCACGCTCAAGCTGGACGTCGTCAGCGACCCTCCGGTTCGTATAGACGCCGAGCTACCGCATCAGTACCTACATCCGGAGCTCGAGCGCACCGTCGGACGATTCGAGCCGTTTGGGCAGGGCAATCCTCCACTGGTGTTTCTGGCACGCAATGTGAAGATCGATAATCTCGAGTTGATCGGTCGTGATGAACAGAAACACATTAAGCTGTTGGTTTCGAGCGGGCCGGTGCGGATTCCTGCGGTATACTGGAACGGTGCGCAGGAGCTCGGTAAGAGCTTCAACGCCGACGACCGGGTCGATATGGTGTTTGAGTTTGGAAAAAACTACTTTCAGAACACCGAGACCGTGCAGCTCACGGTGCTCGAGATGAAGACCGGCAGCTCGCGATGATCGTCGAACGCGCTACGGCTTTGCTGACGATATGTGCGGTAGCGGTAGCGGTGACCGCGCTATCGCTCTCGGCACTGGTGCGCGCCGAGCGGCGCTCGCAGTCTGCACCTGCTGACCTCGAGACCGCGGCCGCGGTGTTGGCGGAGCTACCCGAGCCGCGGCTTGTGACGGTAGAACAGAGCGTTGAGCGCGGGCAGGCTGCGACGGTTGTACTTCACCCCGGCATCGGCGTGCGGGGGATGCACGTGACGCTCGAAGACCCGGACGGAGAGGAGATCAGCAACGCCTCCGGG
The DNA here is from genome assembly GCA_007126415.1 of Spirochaetales bacterium. GTDB lineage: Bacteria > Spirochaetota > Spirochaetia > DSM-27196 > SLAA01 > B1Sed10-166. The sequence goes on along the minus strand of SLBH01000007.1, from coordinate 1,516 downwards.
TTTCGAGTGTATCCGGTGCGCGACGTAGCGGTCTGGATCGCCAAGCTCGGTGTTCCCAACACCGCCGAGGACGGTGCGTATACGCTGCGCGCGAGCGCGCTGTACGATGACGGCTCGCGTGAGTTCCAAACGGCGCTCGAGGTAGAGCATACCGAGTTCTATTCTATGGAGATTGCCCTTAGCCCGGCGATGACCGATCTGCGGCGCGAACCGGACCCGGAGCGTATTCGTCAAGCGCGCGAGATGGCGGCCTTGCTCTCGTCGTATCGCCTCGACGGCCTCTATTACGAAGGGGCCTTCGAGCCGCCGGTATCGTATCGGCGGCGATCGGCGGGATACGGCGATCGCCGGGTGTATCGGTATCACGACGGCGACAGCGCTACCGCGGTTCACGTTGGGGTAGACATGGCGGCCCCAAGCGGTGAGCCGGTGTACGCCGCGGCGGGCGGGCGAGTGGCGTTTGCCGACGACCGCATTATCTCGGGGTACTCTGTTGTGCTCGAGCATCTTCCGGGGGTCTACAGTCTGTACTACCACCTCGACGAAATCACGGTCGAGGAAGGTGAAGTGCTGCGCCCCGGTTCGCAGATCGGAACCGTAGGCGCAACCGGCTTGGCGACCGGGCCGCACCTACACTGGGAGCTGCGCGTGGGCGGGGTGCCGGTTGACCCCGATCGTTACCTCGAGCGCCCGTTAGTTGACAAAGTTGCGATATTCAGTACCATATTGGACATCCTGAAAGCGCGTGACGACAACGTGGCCGCAGAACACGAAAGGGGGTGAGTTCTATCGCTTATATACGGCTCGACGACGGTGAGAACCTTGAGCGCGCGATCAAGCGCTTCAAGCGCATGGTCGAGAAGGAAGGCATTATCCGCGAATGGAAAAAGCGCGAGTACTTCGAGAAACCGTCTACAATTCGCAATCGAAAGAAAAAATCGCTCGAGCGCAAGATTGCAAAGAAAGTGCGCAAGATGCAGGCGATGAAAAACTACTAAGGTTGCGAAAACGCATACCATCGAAGCAGGCTGACGCAATAGGTGCAGCGCCTATTGTCCCAGCCTGTTTTTTTTCTCTCCTATACGAATCTCTCCTATACGAAGGAGAGACAACGCGTTCTCCTGGTAGGGCCTTCGGCGCCGGACTGCGTTCACGCTCGGCGCCGCCGGTTGGGCGCGCGCGGCGCGTGGTGCCGGCGCTGGTGGTTCTGGCCGTCGCAATAGGGGTGCTCGGCTGCGCCGAGCAGAAGCCTGAGCTGCTTAGCGCTGAGCTGACGTTGTTTCGGTTTGATCGCGACGCGCGCTCCCTGCAAGACGCGGTTGGCGCGGTCGAGCAGCTCAGCGTAGCGGTGCAGATGAGCGAGGGCCGCGTAGATGAGTTGTATCTCGTGCACGACGACAGCGAGCTCGCGTGGCGTTTCGACCGTGACGAGATCGAGTCCGCGCGGCTTGACAACGGGGTCGAACCGTCCGACGGCGCCGGGCGAATCACGCACGTGTTCGACGGGCTCATCGCG
>SLBH01000299.1 GCA_007126415.1 Spirochaetales bacterium | reverse complement strand
CCCACGCCGTCGTAATACACCAACACGCGTCCCTCCGCGGGCTCGCGCAGAAACACATAGCCTTCGCTTGCCGAGTAACGGGTTTCTTCGTCGAGGTCGGCCTCGCGGAAGAAGCGGGTGCGTGCCCCATTTCCGTTGGAATCGTGAAGCTGCGCGGTGTGCGAGCCGTCCTTGTCTTCGATATAGACGCGCAGATTCTCGACGTTGTCGTCGGGCAGCACAAAGTACTGCCCCTCGATGAAGCGACTCGGCGCGATGCGGCGCTCCGAGACCTCGTTCATCCCGATGAACAGCGCGCTCTGGGTGCCGGTAGGTTCGTAGCGCAGCAAGAGCTCGTGGCGAGTGTTCGCGGTTTCAAACAGCGCCGAGGCGCCGGGGCTCGGCTCGGTGCCTTCCTCGAAACGCAGGTAGGGGTACTCCGAGATCGAAAAATTGGCGTTACCGAGCTGAACCGACTGCACAAACTCATCCTCCAGCCCCTGGTAGCCGAGGATAAGCGAGTAGACGCGAAACTCATCGACAAATGTGGTCTCGAAAAAGAAGCGTTCATAGAGCCATAGCGAGACCGTGAGGTCGATGAAGTTGTAGAACGGGATGCTCTCCATGCCGGGAAACCGATAACCGGAGGTGAAGCGCCTGCCGGAAGGGCCGAGCGGCGGATGGAGCGCGACGCCGTAGGCTCCGCGCATCCCGCTCGTCCAGGAGCCCTGGATGAAGAGGTCTACGGCGGTGTCGTCGAGTTGCGCGTCAAACAACGATTCTCCGGCTTCTATGCGCAGATCGGGGCGTTGCGACGGCGGGAGCTCGTTGTCCTCGGTCGGCATATCGTTCTCGGCAGGTTGGGCAACAAGAAGCGCGGGTGCGAAGAGTAGGATCGCGACCGCCGGCCAAAGCCGCCGTCTCAGGGTTGTTATTCGCGCGATCGGCAGTGTATTATTTCGACGTTCTTTCTCTTGCTTCAAACACGAGCCTGTTGTTGCGTTGCCATGTTTTGACGATGGTGAGTTGAATTATATCCCGCTACGTACGCGAGTACAAACGGGTGCGGCGGTTATGAAAGGAAGACGAGATGCGTAGCACCTTGACGGCAGTATTGAAAAGCATCGTGATCCTTGCGGTGATCGCGACGGTCGCTCAGGCTGTGCTCGAGAACCTCGCGATGATTCTCGGGCGCCCGTGGCAGGAGCGCTATCTGCTACTGCTGGTGGGTTTCGGCCTCGATGTGTTCTTTACCGCCGAGTTCTTGACTCGCTTTTATGCCGCTACGCTGCATCGGCGTCTTGGACGCTACCTGCTCCGCGAGCGCGGCTGGGTCTCGTTTATTGCCTCGGTTCCCGTGGTTGTACTGTTCTCCGGCCCCGCGGTTATCGCGGCGGTTATCGGTGGGGTGCCGCTGAGCGGTTTGGCCGGCGCGTTCGGCGCTGCGGCCGCGTTTCGCATCGTGGCGCTGCTGCGCGTGCTCCGGCTGTTGCCGGTGTTCGTCGGTGGGCGCGACAGCGGGGTGCTCACAACGCGGCGTCACGGCGGACTGGCCGGTTCGCTTGCGGTGCACGCAATCGTGTTGATTGCTGTCGGCGCAACCTTATGGGGCTCGTTCCTCGACCCGCACGGCGTGGAGCGTAATGCCGAGCGCCGTTATGACGCCGCGCTGCGGTATCTCGCGCGTCACGAGCTACACACCTCGGAAAACCACGGCGAGCTCGAGCAGATCGCGGGGCTCGAACCGGCGGTTCTGATGGTGCGCTCGGGTGAACGCACCGCCTACTCACGGTTCGATAACACCTACTACCGGCGGCGATTTGGGCCGGTAGACTTCGGGTATATGGAAGAGGGCAACCTGGGTGTGTTCTTTGATCTCAGGCAGCTAAACGCTACCGTAGCGCAGGGCACCGTTGTTTACTTAATGATGGTGGTGGCGGTCGTTGCGTTAATTGGCGTGGTGTATCAGGGGCGTTTCGCCCGCAGCGTGGTGCGCCCGCTCGTGACGGTGCGCCGCGGGCTCGAGGACCAAGAGTACAGCCGCGAGGTTGAGATCCCGAATCGCTACGCCTCCGAGGAACCGTTTCGGGTGGCCCGAGCCTATAACGAAACCGTCCTTCCGCTGAAACGCGGCGAGCGGCCGTAACGGCGGCGAGCGGCAGTTGTAAGTTGTACGGTAGCTAAACCGGGATGTGTCTTATGGTCGTTTCAATGATTCAGGTGATACTCGAGTTGCCCGAGGTCACCTCCATAAAAGAAAAGCGCAGAATCGTTAAGTCGCTCAAGGAGCGCTTGCAACACCGCTACAAGATCAGCGCCGCCGAGGTGGATCTTCACGAGAGCCTGATGTTCACTCAGATCGGTGGTGCCGTTATCTCCAACTCTCGCCAACACGGAGAGTCGGTGATGCAGAAGGTCTTGAGCTTCATAGAGGACGAATCGATCGGGCGTGTGCAGGATGTCTCGATCACATCCGAGCAGTACTGAGACCCGAGCGCGTTACGCGCTTGGCTCGTCGTCGGAGTCGGCCGGTATGAGGTATAACTCGCCGAGCGTAAAGTCCTGAGAGAGACGCTGGAGTTGCTTCGCGCCTTCCTCGGCGTCGAGCTCCAGCGTGAAGTAGTGGTGAAACGGTTCAAACCCGCTCGTCTCAACCACCAGCTCAAAATCAAACACT
>SLBH01000206.1 GCA_007126415.1 Spirochaetales bacterium | reverse complement strand
CTCGGACGCGCCTGGGGTGTCGCATTACGTGCTTCGGTGGGTCGCGTATGGTAGCGAGCGTTCTAGAACAGCTCAGATCGACGAGCGGCGCATCTCGCTTGAGCTTCCTAAGCGCAACAACATCGCGGTGCTCGCGTATCCGGTTACACACGACGGGCACGAGCTCAAACCGGCCGGGGCAATTGCACCGCTTGGTCTCAGCGGGGGCGGGTGGAGCGAGGGGCCGAGCGGAGGACGGCTGCGTCTGCGGTTTAAGAGCGGGCCGCCGGCGTACCTGTTGTTCCGCCTGGACCGTGATGGGCGCGGCGGCGCGGCGGTGAACGCCGCCCGGCTGGTGCAGGAGTTTGAGGAGCGGCTCGGCCCGGCGCGCTGGCGGGTGGACTGGACCACGCTGCTGGACGCCTTTGAGCGCGGGGTGTTTCGCGTCACTATGCTGCGCGCCGCGCCGATGCACAGCGTCACGCTCGGTCTCCCGCCGGGCGAGTACCGGTCTGCCGATCTGCTCGCGCCGCCGGTCGTGCTGTCGGGTGAATCCGAGGAGCTACGTCTTGCCGAGGGCGGGCATCGTTGGTTCTCAGTTGACGGTGCGCTGCTGGCCAGTCTGCAGGTGAACACCGACGCGAGTGTGGCCATGGTGGTGTCCTCGCGCCCGCCGCGGTAGGAGAGCCCGCCGCAGCGTACGGCCCGCCGCGGTAGTGACGCGGCAGGCACGGTGGGTACGGTGGGCACGGTGGGCACAGTGGGTACGGTGGGCACGCGGGGCAGGGTGCCCACGCGGTGCCGTGCCCGCCGCGGCGAGCGGGGTAGCGCAGCGCGCAGCGGCGGCCTTACTTTGCTACGATGTTCACGAGCTTGTCGGGTACTGCGATGGTCTTCAGTACGGTCTTGCCGTCGATGTGATGTTGCACGCGTTCGAGCGCGAGCGCCTGGTCTATCAACTCCTGCTCGGGGGTTCCTGCGGCCATCTGCAGCTTTCCGCGCGTCTTGCCGTTTACCTGCACCACCACCTCAACGACCTCGTCCTTGGTGAGCTCCTCGTCGTAGCTCGGCCACTCTGCAAGCGAGACCGTGGGCGGGTTGCCGAGCCGTTCCCACAACTCCTCGGCGATGTGCGGCGCGTACGGCGAAAGCAGCCGCACGAACGGTTCCCAGAGCGCGAGGTGCAGCTTTTCCTGCTTAAACAACTCGTTGGTAAGCGTCATCATCTGCGCGATCGCGGTGTTGAACTCCAGACCGGAGGTATCCTCGGTAACCTTCTTGATGGTCTTATGGAGCAGCCGAGTGAGTTCGGCCGGCGGTTCGTCCGAGATCATCTCGCGCTCGCTGAGGCGCCAGACGCGGTCGAGGAAGCGATGCACGCCGCGCAGCCCGTCGGTGGACCACGGTTTCTCCACCCGCAGCGGGCCCATGAACATCTCGTACACGCGCATAGAGTCGGCGCCGAACTCGCGCACGATTTCGTCGGGGTTTATGACGTTGCCCATCGACTTCGACATCTTCTGTCCGTCTTCGCCGAGGATCATGCCTTGGTTCACGAGGCGCATGAACGGCTCATCGGTGTTGACCACGCCGATGTCGTAGAGCACTTTGTGCCAGAACCGCGCATAAAGCAGATGAAGCACCGCGTGCTCGGCCCCGCCTACGTAAAGGTCAACCGGCATCCAGTAATCGATTTTCTCACGGGAGGCGAGTTCTTCATCGTTATACGGGTCGAGATAGCGCAGATAGTACCAACAGGAGCCGGCCCACTGCGGCATGGTGTTGGTCTCCCGGCGGCCGATACGCCCGCTTCCGTCGGGGCACTCAACGTTCACCCACTCCTCTACCTTCGCGAGCGGCGACTCACCGGTACCGGCGGGTTTGTAGCTCTCGACGTTCGGTAGCTCGAGCGGCAATTCTTCGTAGGCGATAGGAACGAAATCGCCGTCGCCGCAATCAACGAGCGGAATCGGCTCGCCCCAGTAGCGTTGTCGGCTGAAGATCCAGTCTCGCAGTTTGTAGTTCACCGCGTGTCGACCGAGCGCGCGCTGCTCCAGCCATTCGGTGATCTTGCGTTTGAACTCCGGAGTCTTGAGTCCGTTGAACTCACCGGAGTTCACCGCGATTCCTTCGCCGGTGAAGACCTCGCTGATCGGCGGGAGCTTCTCGGCCTCGGACGGATCGAGGTCACCGAGCTCGTCGGGGTGCGCCACAACACGTATGATCTCAAGCCCGTACTGTTCGGCGAACTCAAAGTCGCGCTCGTCGTGCCCCGGCACCGCCATGATCGCTCCGGTGCCGTACGACATCAAGATGTAGTCCGAGATCCAGATCGGAATCTGCTTATCGTTGACCGGGTTTACCGCGTACGCGCCGGTGAATACGCCGCTTTTGTCCTTGGCGAGGTCGGTGCGCTCGAGGTCGGACTTCAGGCGCGCCTGCTCAACGTACTGATCAACTTCAGCGCGCTGCTTCTCGGTGGTGAGTTGTTGCACCAAGGGGTGCTCCGGCGCGAGCACCATGTAGGTAGCGCCGAACAGCGTATCGGGGCGCGTGGTAAACACCTCGAGTTCAGCGTCATGATCGACGATCGAGAACACGATGTTGGCGCCTTCGCTTCGCCCGATCCAGTTGCGCTGCATCGCTTTGATCGACTCCGGCCACTCGAGCTTCTCGAGGT
>SLBH01000339.1 GCA_007126415.1 Spirochaetales bacterium | reverse complement strand
GGCCTCCGAGGAACTCCCAGGGGCAACCAACGCGAAATGTCGGCGCACGTCATTGCGCATCAAGTTGATCCTCTTTGCTGACCATACCCGCGCTGAAAAAAACAGTTGCGCAGTGTGCGAAATCGGGTAAGAATATCGGCAGACAATAGAAAACCGTGCGGACAGCTCCGCTGTGCCCGCTGCATGTACCAACGCAGGCGCTGACAGCCGCATCGCCCCGGCCGAGGGAGCCGCCGAGATGGTGACTATTGCAGCGTTAACGGGGTTCCTGTCGTTTCTCCTCGCGTATCTGGTGATAAACCCAGATACCGCCTCGCGTCCTCGACAAGCGTTTGTGTTGATGTCGGTTTTCCTGGGAACCTGGGCCGTCATCGCGGTGTTTACCCTATCGACAATCGAGCTCGATAGTTTTCGCCGCCCGTTCCTCGTCGGCTGTCTGTTCCAGTTGCTGCACTTCGGTGCGTTTTTGCACTTCGCGCTCGCGTTAACCGAGAAAACCCCACGGCGATACCGGCTTGTCTATCTCATATACCTTCCCTGTCTGGTTTCGACCGCACTTTTCTGGCTGCACAACGACTACGTGAGCGAGTTCGCTCTGGTCGACGGGACATGGCGGTTGAACCACCTTTACGGTTCGGCAGCATTCTTAAGTATGCTGCTGATCTGGTTCACGTATTACGTAGCGGCTGCCGTCGTCTATTTCAACAGGGCGCCCGCCTCCGCCACCGTGCGGGAAAGGCGCGTATTTCGCATACTCGGGGCTTCGGTGGTAATCCTTATGGTGATCACCTTTACGGAGGTGGTTATCGTGCCGCTGTTGTTTGGTGTGCCGTCGCGGGCAGGTGTGTTCTTATTCAAGCTGTTCTGGCTACTCTGTTTCGGCTATCTGGTTGATCGGTTTCACTTCCTGACCGCCCCACCGAGATTGGAAGAAATCGCGCTGACCGCGTTTCCCGGCTACGTTGTGGTGATCCTCGACAATCGACGCGCGGTGTATTGTGTGAACGAGGAAGTGTCGAATCTCTTCGAGGTTCCGAGTAAATCGTTACAGGGAGCCGCGCTTGGGGAACTTTTCGAGGGCGGCGCACAGCTGTGCGACTTGATCGATTCAGACAGCGACGGCACGGGATCCGTATCGGTTGTCCTGGAACTTCGGAATCACGGCTCATCGAACCGGCACCTCGACGTCAAGGCATCCGCCCTGCGAGACTCCGCGGGCAACCGCATCGGCTACGTGTTCTACGGCCGCCGGGTGTTCGGTACCCGGCGGTCTGAGCTGATCGCGGAGATCACGCCACGTGAAGTGGAGATCATCGAGCAGATTCTCTCAGGGCACACGAACGCCGCAATCGCCGACCGTCTATGTATCTCGGAGCGAACCGTGAAGACGCACATTACCCATATTTTTGACAAACTCGGTGTCGAGAACCGTATCCAGCTCTACGGTATTCTCAAAGATAACCACTTCATTTCTCGCCACACCGCCGATCGCCATCTTGTCCGTATTCCGGGCCAGAGGCGCAACGACAACCCCTTCTATCTGCGGGACTAGATTTCAAGTGACGACAGCAGTGACCACATAGTGCGGACGTCCCGGCCGAAAGAGGTCGGGCACGTAGGCAAAATACGACCAAGGTACGATGCGCCCGCAGGTTACCTCACGTAGAATTCGCGTCGGCCATAGAGCTTGCGGCGGGGCCCACTACGCAGGGGGAACGCAGGGGCGCGTGGAAGGAGGGGAATCAGGATGACTGTGGACTGTTATCTTCGGGACACTGCACGCAAGAGCCCCGAAAAGATCGCTCTGGTGCACGAAGCGATGCGCATCTGCTACGCGGATCTGCTCTCCGGTTCGATTTCCCTTGCCTCCCACCTGTGCGACCTGGGAGTCACTGGCGGGGACAGAGTGCTGATACTGACCGGAAACAGTCCGGAGACGGTGTATTCGATATTCGCCTCATCTATCTGCAAGAGTGTTTTTGTTCCGATTAATCCCGGCACCAAGGATGAGAAACTCTATTCGATAATCCGCTCCGCGAAGCCCAAAGCGATAATAGGCAGCTCTGAGGTACTGAAGCGGGTGGAAGGCAGCCGGACGGATGCGACGCTCATAGGGGCCTTCAATGATCCGTTCGAGGGATGGGAGTATGAGCTTGCCTCGATGATATCGCGGCGGAGCAGGTTCAGCGGTACCGGCCCGATCGATGTCGATATCGCATCCATAATGTACACATCGGGGTCTACCGGCGAGCCCAAGGGAGTCACTCTCACCCATTCCAATATCAACTCCGCCTCGACCTCCACAAACGAGTATCTGAAAAACAGCGAGAACGACACAATACTGGACGTAATGCCCCTCTCCTTCGACTACGGGCTCTACCAGCTCCTTATGTCGGTCAGGTACGGCGGAACGCTGGTGCTCGAGCCGTGCTTCGTGCACGTGGACCGGATATTCCGACAGATCGAGAATGAACGGGTTACCGGCCTGCCGATTGTTCCCGCAATCGCGGAGTCCATGCTCAGAATGAATCATTTCGAACGGAGCGATCTGTCCTCGCTCCGTTACATAACGAGCACCGGCCAGGCGATAGCGCCGGAAACGGTTCATAGATTGATCGACAAATTCCCGGGGGTCGACATCTACTCCATGTACGGCCTCACGGAGTGCAAGCGTGTTGCGTATCTGGATCCCGCAAAGCTCAGGCGTAAGCCGTCATCCGTTGGCCGGGCCATTCCGAATACCGAGGTGTTCCTGTTGGATAACGAGGGGAGAATAATCGAGGAACACGGCTGCGTGGGAGAGCTTGCGGTGAGAGGCTCGAACGTGATGCTCGGCTACTGGAATGATGAAGAATCCACAAGGGCGGTCATACGCGAGGGGCAGTATTGCGCAGACCGAATCCTTCTTTCAGGGGACCTGTTTCGTTTTGACGAGGAAGGCGATCTCTATTTCGTCGGACGCCGTGACGACGTCGTAAAGATAGGCGGGCAGAAGGCGAGCCCCGTGGAGGTCGAACGGGTAATAGGGTCCATGGAGGGTATAGACAGCTGCGTGGTGCTGACTATTCCTCACGGGATCCTTGGAAACGTCTTCGTGAGCATTGCGGTGAAGAACGGCGATCTGCGCGATATTGACGTCAGGAAGTACTGCTCCAGGAGATTGGAGTGCCACCAGATGCCGAAGAAGGTCGTGTTCGTTGACGAGCTTCCGTTGACGGACAACGGAAAGGTAGACAGAAAAGGAATCGTACGCGAAATGAAGCTCTATCAGCAGATGGTCGAGATTTTCAGGGCAGGCGGAATGCCGGATGGGCTACATAGTTCCCCACTTTCCGGAGCCTTCAGAGAGCTCGGACTGCTCGAGGGGGATCTCTGGACTCACCCGCCCGACAAACCCGCCGTTGAGAGTGCAAACGCTCCGATCACGAATTCCAGCCCGTAATGGTCTTATCCCACCACTGAACCGATCTTTCTATCCCTGTCCCGGCCGAAAGAGGTCGGGCACGTAGACAGAATACGACCAAGGTACGATGCGTGCCCAGATTTCCTCCCGTAGAATTGGCGATGGCTGGAGAACCAGCGGAGCGCAGGGACGCGTGGTTCGCCGCGTAATCGGCTGCAGTGGGGAACCGCTTCAGGATATGACGCTGAAAAAGTGCAGGAGGAAACCAATGGAGACAAGACTGTTGCGTGCAGCGGTGCTGTTTGCGGCGCTGCTGGTGGTAGCAGCCGGGTGCTGGAACCCAACCGGTGAAGCGCCGAAGGCGGGCACCGAAGCAGGCTCGGCAGAGCACGGGCTCGTGGTGCTTCAGTTCCATGACCTCAGATCGCTCACAATCACCCCTGAGATCAGCCTCGAGATCGAGTCCTACGAAGTGAGCTTCACCCGCAGCGGCTTTCAGCCGGTCACCGTCTTCGGTGTGCCCGGAGATGCCACACAGAGTGATCCGGTGAGCCTGCTTCCCGGGCCCTGGCAGGTGACGGTGAGCGCATTCAACGATGACAGCCCGGCGAAGGTGATCGGATTCGGAGAGCGTGAGGTGAGCGTTTCTCCGCGGCAAACGACAACCACCGCGATCTCAATCCGCTCGCTCACCGGTGAGGGGGTGCTCTCGCTCACAGCCGACATAAGCGCGCTTGAGCTTCTCTCGCCGAGTATCAGCGGAACGCTGAGCTCAGGGGCCACGGGTGAGGAGATCGCGGTGAGCATGAGCATCGACGGCTCATCGGGAAGCTTTGAAGAGAACCTTGAAGCGGGGACCTACCTGTTGAGCCTCCAGTTGTTTGAGAACGAGACACCGATTGCGGGCTTTGTGAACGCGGTGCTGATTGTCTACGGGGAAACGACTCGCGCAACGCTGGTGTTTAGAGAAGTAGGCGGAATCATTCGAGTGAGCTTGGAGGATGAGATCACCCGCCCTATCGCGATCACGCTTGAGGGCTTGCAGGAAACCCTCAGCCCCGAGGATTCGATGACAGTAATCGCCCACACTGCGACGGCGGTTGACTCCTACCAGTGGTATCTCAACGGCTACGCGATCCCGGGGGAGGACCAGCAGGAGATCACCCTTGGGCCGGGGCTCGCTGAGGGGGAGTATGTGCTCACGGTGGTTGTACAACGCGGGGAGATCCAGAGCGCCGAGGCCGGTGAGTTTACCGTGATCACCATGGTGCCTGAGCCTGCCGGAGGCCGAATTGCTTTCTCTTCCACTCATGACGGGTCAAGAGCTATCTGGGTGATGAACCCGGACGGAAGCGAGCTTGCAAATATTTCCGGCCCGAGCGCCAGGGCTGACGAGCGTCCGGCCTGGTCGCCGGACGGCAGCCGCATTGCGTTTCACTCGACGCGCGGCGGCGAACAATACCCCAACATCTGGGTTATGAACGCAGATGGGACCGAGCCTGTGAACCTAACCAACTCCTATCCTTATGATGGCTACCCAACCTGGTCGCCCGACGGCAGCCGTATCGCCTTCGAGTCACGTCGGCGTGGCATGGTACACGACATTTGGGTCATGGACGCGGACGGCAGCAACCTCGTTAACCTGACTGAGCACCATCCGCCCGCGGGGACACACGCAAGCGCACAGAGAGCCCCAGCCTGGTCACCGGACGGGACCCTAATCGCTTTCGATTCCTCAGCCGGAGGAGGCGTAGACATCTGGGTGATGAAACCCGACGGTACCGAACCGCTGAACCTCACAAACAGCAGCGGCGTCGATAGGAACCCGGCCTGGTCGCCGGACGGCAGCCGCATCGCTTTCAGCTCGACTCGTGACGGCCCGCTGGATATCTGGGCGATGAACGCCGACGGCAGCGATCCGGTGAATCTCACGAGTCACAGCGCGAGTGATCGGCACCCAGCTTGGTCACCCGACGGCACTCAGATCGCCTTCTCCTCCCATCGCAACTGGAAAACGAACATCTGGGTGATGAACGCTGAGGACGGGACCGACTTGGTGAGCCCGACGGGCGACCGACCCCAGAATCATAACAATCAATACCCGGCGTGGTGGTAAACGCAATGATAGCCGGGCGAAGCGAGAACTCGGTCGCTATTGGTGGGGGCCGCTGAACGGCCGCGGCGGACAAAAGGTACAGGAGGAAGGACATGAAAGCGAAAGTGATGCGTGCAGCGCTGCTGCTTGTGGCGCTGCTGGTAGTGGCCGCCGGCTGCTGGAACCCGACCGGAGGCGAACCGAAGGTGGGACCCGAAGCAGGCCCGGCAGAGCACGGACGTGTTGTGCTTCAGTTCAACGACCTCAGGGCGGTCACAATGACCCCTGAGATCAGCCTCGAGATCGACTCCTACGAAGTGAGCTTCACGCGCACGGACTTCGAGACGGTCCCCCTCACCGGTGTGCCGGGAGACGCCACGCAGACCGAGCCGGTGAGCCTGCTTCCCGGGCCGTGGCAGGTGACGGTGAACGCGGTTAACGATGAGGGGAAGGTGATCGGCTTTGGAGAGACCGAGGTTAGCGTTGCCGCGCGCCAAACCAGAACGGCGAGCGTCACAATCCGCTCGCTCACCGGGGAGGGAACGCTCTCGCTCACCGCCGACGCAAGTGAGCTTGATCTTCTTTCGCCGAGCATCAACGGAACGCTCATCTCAGGAGCCACGGGTGAGGAGATTGCGGTGAGCATGAGCCTCGACGGCTCACCGGCCAGCCTTGAACAGAGCCTTGAAGCGGGAACCTACCTGCTGAACCTCCAGTTGTTCGAAAGCGACACCGCGATTGCGGGATTTGTAAGCGCGGTGCTGATTGTCTATGAGGAGATCACCAGCGCTGAACTGGTGTTCAGACCCATGAGTGGAACGGTGGTGGCTGAGCTTGTCGATGAGATCATCCGCCCGATCGCAATCGCGCTTGAGGGGCTACAGGAGACCCTCGGCCCTGAGGAGTCTATGACCGTGAGCGCTCAAACGGCGCCGGCGGTCGACTCATATCAATGGTATCTCAACGGCTATCCGATCGATGGGGAGAACGGGCAGGAGATCACCCTTGGGCCAGGGCTGCATGAAAGAGAGTATCTGCTGACCGTGGTTGCGCAGCGCGGGGAGATCTTCAGCGCGCAGGAGGGTGTATTCACCGTGACGGCGCTTGAGACCTATGCGGTGACCTACGACCCGAACGGGGCGACCAGTGGAACTGCTCCTTCCGAGCAGATGAAGATTCATGGCGTAGACCTGACGCTGGCAGCCAACAGCGGGAACCTCGCTCTTCACTCTATTGTGTTATACAACTTCGTCGGCTGGAACACCGCCTCCGACGGAACTGGAACCGACTACGCCGAAGGCGCAATCTACTCAACCGACGCGGATCTCACGCTGTACGCGAACTGGGAACCATTAGCCATCTACTACCCAATAACTGCCGTATCTGCCGGGGGAAGTCACACAATGATCCTCGACTTCGGAGGTACGCTCCGGGCGACCGGTGCGAACCCCCAAGGCCAGATTGGCGACGGCACCACTGATGACAAGAGCACTCCGGTAGCGGTGATGAGTGGTGTGGCCGCCGTCTCCGCCGGCTGGCTTCACACAATGATCCTTGGCACCGACGGCACACTCCGGGCGACAGGGTATAACTACCATGGCCGGCTCGGCGACGGGACGACCGAAAACAAGAGCACCCCGGTCGAGATCATGAGCGGTGTGGCCGCCGTGTCCGCCGGTGGTGGGCACACGATAATCATCGACACCGGCGGGACGCTCTGGGCGACCGGATTCAACCAGTGGGGCCAGCTCGGCGACGGTTCGACTGAAGACAAACACACCCCTGTAGAGGTCATAAGCGATGTGTCCGCTGCCTCCGCGGGAGGGGAACACACCATGATCCTCAACACAGACGGGACGCTCTGGGCAACCGGAAGAAACCAGTTCGGTCAGCTCGGCGACGGCACAACCGAGGACAGCAGCACCCCAGTCGAGATCATGAGCGGTGTGGCCGCCGTCTCCACCTACGGGTATCACACAATGATCCTCGATGACGACGGCACGCTCTGGGCAACCGGGTTGAACTCCGCTGGTCAGCTCGGCGACGGCACAACCGAGGACAGCAGCACCCCGGTCGAGATCATGAACGATGTGGCCGCCGTCTCCGCCGGAGCCGGTCATACTATGATTCTCGACATCGACGGGACGCTCTGGGCGACCGGGAGCAACTCGTACGGCCAGCTCGGTGACGGCACGACCGAGAACAGGATTAGCCCGATAGCGGTGATGAGCGGTGTGGCCGTTGTTTCAGCCGGTTACAGCCACACGATGATTCTCGACACCGACGGCAGGCTCTGGGCAACCGGCCGCAACGACTACGGCCAGCTCGGCGATGGGACCACCGAGGACAGGCGCAGCCCGGTTCGCGTGTCCTGGTGGTGATGGAGCGAAGGGAACCGGTTCCGGAGAACTGGGGCACCTGCTGTGGCGGTGTCCGCGAGGCGTTCCGGCCGAGCGTCTTGCGTGGGATGCGGATGCTGCTCGCGCTCGGAGCCCCGGGGGCGGGGCTCCGCACGCACGGTTGACAGCCCATTCGGCTGCAGCGCTTGACTGCCGCAGGAGCTGCAAAAGTACAGGAGGAAGACGATGAAACGCAAAACAGTGTTTTCTGGCGCGCGTCTCGTAGCGCTGCTGGTAGCGCTGCTGGTAGCGCTACTGGTGGGAGCGACCGCCTGCCCGAACCCAACCAATGAATCGGGGGACCGTCGGCGGGCAGAGCGCGGAATTGTGGTGCTTCAGTTCCATGACCTGAGAGCACTCGCGATCGTTCCCGATATCAGTCTCGAGATCGAGTCCTACGATGTGAGCTTCACCCGCACCGGGGTACAGCCGGTGACGCTGAGCGGTGTTTCGGGAAGCGCCACGGAAACCGAGCCGGTAGGGCTGGCGCCGGGAATTTGGGATGTGACGGTAAGCGCCTTCAACAACGGGGAAACCTTGATAGGGATCGGGATCTCTGAGGTTATCGTTGTCGCACGACAGAGGATAACCGAGAGAGTCCAGATCCGCTCGCTCTCCGGCGAGGGAACGTTGTTGCTCGCGGCCGATTTGAGCGAACTGGAGCTTCTCTCTCCGAGTATCAGCGGAATGCTCACGTCCGGGGCTACGGGTGAGGAGACTGCGGTGAGCATGAGCATCGAAGGCACTTTCGCCACCTTTGAGGAGCACCTTGAGGCCGGCAGCTACCTGCTAAGCTTGGATCTCGCCGAAAATGGAGTTGCGATCGCTGCGTACGTGGACAGCGTGCTGATCGTCTACAATCAAACGACACGCGGCGTGCCCGTGTTCAGAGAAGTAGGCGGAATCATTCGAGTGACCCTGGAAGATGAGATTACCCGCCCGATCGCGATCACGCTTGAGGGCTTGCAGGAGACCCTCAGCCCCGAGGAGTCGATGACCGTAAGCGTGCAAACCGCGGAGGCGGTTGACTCCTACCAGTGGTATCTCGACGGCTATGCGATCCCTGGGGAGGACCAGCAGGAGATCACCCTCGGTCCGGGGCTGCATGAGGGTGAGTATCTGCTCACCGTGGTTGTGAAGCGTGGGGAGATCTACAGCGCGGAAGCGGCGGAGTTCACGGTGCCGGTTATGGAAGAGGATCCTGCGGGGTTTTCCTTTGCGGAGAGTGTTACAATTGCGTTTACAATCGAGAACTGGTGGTACGCTGATTACTCCTCAGTCCTTGAGGTGGCCTTTCTGCGTGAGGGGGAGGTGATTTTTTCTCACGACGTGGGAGTTGAAAACCCTGTTGAGGAGGAAGGCTGGGTTTTTTCGTACGGCTATGTGTTTGCTTATGCCGACGAGGCGGGCTCTTTCACCCTTCTTGATGTACCCCCGATCGCCGGAGTGACCGAGGTGCGCATCGTAATCGATGACAGTTCGAGCGGCACTTTTAGATATCAGTTCTTTTTGGAGTCGATTGAAGGACAGACGTTTGCCGTTACTGTCTCGCAAGGAAACGAGATCTTTGTGCTTACACCGGGATAGCGGGCTTCGCGGTTAGTCTTGATCTCGGGGAGTTCGGCATGACCACCGTGGTCATCACAGGCAACGCGGTGCAGGGGCGCGAAACGCGTGACTCACATGAAAGACGGAAAGATATCCGAAATAGCGCGCAACGAGCGCCCGCCCGCGCGAGCTGAGCCGCCGCCTACGCGGTAACGACGTTAAGGCAGTGGACACTAAGATTGTACGTGATCCGAGGAGCATGTACGGTCAGGTCATCGCGACCGCCTCGTAATTGTGGCCGGAGTGTCGTTTTACGTGACGAACCGGGCGGGTATCGAACGTTTCTCCTCGCTATGACGGACGGCCTGCTGGAGCCGGTGCGTGAAATATGCCGGCCCGCAGGGTACCGGGCGAGCGTGCGCTACGGAAATCGATAGGGGCGCGTCGGCTACGGGAGGCGCCCCCGGTTCGCACCGACGTCAGGTCTGCGACTGCTCGGCAAGTGCGCGCACCTCGCCCTCGCTCAGTCCGGTGACCTGTGCGATCTCGGTCGCCGAGAGCCCGCGTGCAAGTAGTTCTCGTGCCGTGTGCTCGCGCTGCTCCTGAACGCCTTCCTGTCGGCCTTTCTCGAGGCCTTCTTGCAGTCCTTCGCGTTTGCCTTCTTGGCGTCCGCGGTCTACACCGCGGCGGATGCCCTCGCGGAGCCCTTCGCGCTTACCTTGTTCTATAAGCTTCTCGGCGGTGCCCACCGCTTCCTCCCTCAGCATCGCGGTCTGTAGCACCCGGTTCACCATATCGATGAACTCACTCGGCTCATACGGCGATGCCTGAACGATGTACAGTT
>SLBH01000201.1 GCA_007126415.1 Spirochaetales bacterium | reverse complement strand
AGGGGCCGCACCAGGTTACCCAGAAGTTCAGCACTACGGGCCGGCCGAGCAGCTCGGCGGTAGAAAGCGTGGCCTTTGTCTCGCCTTCGGCTTCGGAAAGCACCGCAAGCGAAACCTCCGGCGCCGCCTGTCCCCGGCTTGCCGCGTGGGCGGGCCCCTCGCTAAAAATGTGGTACAACGCCGTTCCGGTGTAAAGCACAACGAACAGCGATCCCACCGCGACCAGAGCGAGCGTTGTGGCTCGTATGAGGTCGGGGTTGTTGCGGTCAGCGCGCCTCGACCGCGCGATTCTCCATCCGAGATACGCCGCGGCGAGCAGCGCTCCAACGACGACCCCGCCACGCCCGCCGGAGGCGTAGAGCAAGAGCAGCGGCTCACGGCGAACGCTCTCAAACTGCGTCAGCAGCGCGGTCAGCTTCCAGCCGGCCACCAGCAGCAGCGCCGCGTTGATCACGGAGTTCACCACCCAGCGGCGCAGATCGTTCCCGCGCGCGCCTATTATGAGCCATACCAGCAGCAGACCGCCGGAAAGAGATGCAAACAGCAGTAGCGGCCGCAACGAGAGCACCATGCGGCCGACCGTAAGGGCTTCGGGAATCATATCTGCCTACTGCACGATCAGCGTGCCGTACATTCCTTCGGCCGTCAGCTCAAGCACCATATTGGGCTCGCCGAGCTCTTCGGCTTCTCCCTGCCCGCCTGCAGCGATAAGCACCGTGCCGGCGAGAAGCACCAAAGCCACATACCGGAGTGTTCTAGAACCTACCCGCTGTTTCATCTGAAACCTCCTTAGCAAGAGGTGAACGATAGCTTACTACGGAAGTTAAGAATTGCCGTAAGGTGCCGTCAAGCGCCTTCGCGCAGCATCGCCGCGTGTTCGCGTGCGTGTTCTTGGTATCGTTCGGCGGAGGGAAGCAGGTCGTATAGTTCCTCCTGGCGGAGATCTCGGACGATCTTCGCAGGTACGCCCGCCACCAACACTCCCGAGGGCACTTCCATGCCGGGGGGCACCAGAGCGCCGGCGGCCACGTAGGAGTGGCGGCGGACAACCGCGCCGTTGAGGACCGAGGCACTGATCCCGATGAGGCACTCGTCTTCCACCGTACAGCCGTGGGCGCACACGTTGTGACCGATTGTGACGTTCGCCCCGATGCCGAGCGCATGCTCCGGCCCGCGGCCGGTATGCAACACGCACCCGTCCTGAACGTTTGTGCCGGGGCCGATCTCCACAACATTGATGTCACCGCGAATGACCGTGTTGTACCATATCCCCGCGCCGGGATGCAGGGTAACGTCGCCGATAACCACAACCCCCGGTGCGATGAATACGTCGTCCGCGATCTGTGGTGTGACATCGCCGATCTTCTTGACCAGCCCGTAAATCATTTGCTCTGCCATGCGACCGATTCTACACGAAAACCCTCTGAACCACCAACCGTCGTGCGAATGCATTCCGGTGCCCCGCTAAGACATGCTCCGCTAAGACGGGTCGGGTTGTCGGAACGAGAACCGGTCGCTTATCGAGCCTCGTTACGGCGCCTCCGTGGTCAGGCCTTCACCGCCAGTAACGAAAAGCTCTTAACGCCGAACTCGCCGGATGCCTCTTGCGCGGACTCGGAGAGAAAGTGATACTGCGTGTTGTCGCGTATCTCCACCACCTGCATCCCTGCAGCTTCGATCATCTTGAGGTAGTCGGTCTGTTGCGCCGCTCCGCCGATACAGGAGGCCCAAAGGGTTGCGTCGCAGACGATATCGGTCGTCAGCTGCTTTTCCGTCACGATGTCCGATATCGCCATACGGCCACCTTTTCTCAGTACCCGAGCTATCTGCTCGAAAGCCTTCTGCTTGTCGGCGACCAGGTTGATCACCCCGTTACTGATGGCCACATCGAAACTCGCGTCCTCAAACGGAAGGTCGTCCACGCGGGCATTATGAAACTCGATGTTGTTGAAACCGTCACCGCGCAGCCGGTTGGCGTTGTCCAGCTGTTCGGGGGTAATATCGATCCCGACAATCTTGCCGTTAGCTCCCACCAGCCCCGCCGCTACGAACGAGTCCATTCCCGAACCGCTTCCCAGATCGAGCACCGTCTCTCCCGGCTTCAAGTCTGCGAAGTCGAAGTGATAACCAACCCCGGCAAACGAATCCACCGCCTCTTTCGGTACCCCCTTTAGCAGCTTGGCCGGATAACCGAGGTTGTCGGCTAAACCGCGACCTAATTCAAAGTGATAGTCCGCATGAGGCTCCCTAGCGACTCGTGCGTACACCTGCTTCACCAGACCTTCGATCTCCTGCCGGCTCGCCGTCTGTGCCATGGTACTCTACCTCCTGTCTACCAGATCCGTATGATTATAGCGTAGCTGAGCGAATCAGTCAACTTTACGGTGCTGCCGATCATCGCCGACGAAACGATTGGGGGTCGGCAAAGCCGTCATGGGTCTCGGGCACGTCGGACACCCGCACGGTCGATCTGCCCGGTCCTGAGCGTAGCATAGCTCTTGATATGGGACGTCTCAGGTTATCGACACATCGAGAACGGGAAGTGTGTCCGGCGTACGCGAAATAAAGGTCTTCTGGTCAACAAAATCCGTGGCGCCGACGAAATCTGGGGGGTATAATAACTGGGTGGGAGCCCCATCAGCAGTGAGGTGTCATTGGTGGCCGGGCTTTTGAAGATTCTGATCCTTCACGACTCTCCTCTGGCGTACGAAGGTGCGAGAACCGTTTTGGCGCAGGCGGGAGAGATCGAAGAGGTTCGCGAAGCCCGGGACGGAACGCAGGCCCTCTTGCGCTGCGCGGAGAGTCCACCCGATGTCGTGGTTGTTGACGCTTCGTTGCCCAGGAACCGGGTGGCCGAGGTCATTGATCAGCTGAAAGGACTGTGTAACGAGGTAAGTTGTGTAGTGATCATTGACGGTGCAACACCATACGCAATCCGTCACGCCTTGCTGCTGCCGGTAGCGGGTTTTGTTGCGCGAGAGTCACCCGCGGAGGAGCTTGTAGACGCTGTTCGGGCGGTGGCTTCCGGACAGCATTACATCACACCGTGCTGGGCGGAACAGCTGGTGAGAATCGTGCGGCACCTACCCGATGATACACACCCGGCGGATGCCGGGTACGAAGGACTATCGGGGCGCGAGCGTGAAGTGTTCCGGATGCTTGTTACCGGAATGACAAACAAAGAGATCGCGTTCGCGTTGCAGATCGGGCGAAAGACGGTAGAGAAGCACCATCTGCGTGTGCTGCGCAAGCTGGGCCTCTCCGATTCAATAGACCTGATACGCTACGCGACGCGTATCGGCGTCGTTGACCTGGACCGCTGGGTCTCTTCGTGAGTCACCTGCCGCGGGCGCGCCGATTTCAGCGCGACCGATTCTGACGACACTTCCATCAACCCGGACGTATACGCACCGTGCGTGCTGCATGTTGGAGTACTTTCGTGCGGCGTTGGCGCAGTCAGAAGCGGCAATACCGCATTGCGTGCTGCGCTCTAGCGGGTAACAATGCTTCTGTAAACCGTTGGCAGCAGGTATCGGGCGCGTGGATCGCGGCGTGAAGCGTTTCTCGGGAGGTGATTGATGGATTGTAGCGCTACCGCGCGTTGTGCGGGCCTGCTCTTGACGATCGCCATTGCACTCGTGTCCCCCGGCTGCCGGCAGCCGGGGGCCGGTGACCCCGGCGATCCGGTCCCTTCCAACGTCTCAGCCAACGCCGGTGGACCATACGCGAAACTGGCCGAAGCCCCCATCGTGACGTTTGACGCAAGCGGCACTCTCGACCCGCACCACGAGATCGTGGTGTATGAGTGGGACTTTGGAGACGGCGAGACCGGTGAAGGGGTACAGATCGACCATACCTACCCGGCGACGGTTGGAGAGTACGCGGTCACGCTCACGGTGCGAAATGCGGACGGCGTGGCCCTGGACCACGACAATACCCGCGCCCGTATCCGTTTGCGACCAATCGCAACGTTTGACATCCACAACCGTGACGACCTGTTTGTCGGAACGCCGGTGGTGTTTGATGCATCTGACTCCAATGACGGGGATGGACTCGGCTTTGTGAAGTGGTATCGCTGGGATTTTGACTTCGACTCGGAAGGTGAGTTCATGCTGGACGGCCTCACCGCTGCCCCCGAGACAAGCCGCGTATTCACCCGGCCGGGGAACTACGTGGTCGCACTTATGGTGGTGGACGACGACGGGTTTCGATCACCGATTGTGACGTCCGACATCCTGGTTCAGGATGCCGGAGGCGCGATTATCATAATCGAATAGACCAAACCTGGAGGATGATCATGCGACAAGTAAGAATAGTGAGCGCAATTGGACTGACGCTGCTTGTGTTAGTTGTAGCGTGCAATATGGGAGTCGGAACATCGGCGGGAACGCAGGCGCAGCCGCCGGCTGCCGAACCGTCCGAGCTGTTCACCGGTGCGCAGGTAACGATTCCGCTTATCTCATCGGCTCTTCTGTCGGCGACTAACGCCGAATACTCGCCGTCCACCAGTGAAGTCTCGGCACAGGCGATCCTGTTTGCCACCAGCGCGCGCTTGGAGTTGTATCAGAACGGCGACGATCCGGTTGAGACCTGGTTACTGAACGACGACGACGGATTGACCACCATTGGTGAGGACGGGCCTCCCAGGCTGGAGGCGTTTCTGCCGATTGATGCCGGGTCGGGCTATTCGCTTACCGTGACAGTGTACAACAGCAAGGTGAGTTCGGTTGACGCCGTGGTGGAAGGTACCTCCGAACCGTTTGCCGTTACGGCAGGGGTCAGCGAGCCGGTGGCGATTGTTGCCCTACCCGCCAATCCCGTGGTCTTTGATCCCAACGGTGATACAGACAGCCTCAGCATCGCGCAGACGCCCTACCAGTTTGGGCAAGGAGGTCCGGAGGACCCGGATCTTGTGTTCACCGGGTTCGGGGGTGAGGCTTGGTATGAGCTGGATCTCACCGGCGGAGTTGACCGCTTTGTTAGGTTTCGCGCCGATCCCTCCGGCGATGCTGACCCGATCATTCTACTGTACGACGATCAGGGGCGGATGGCGGAAGGCAGCAACGATCCGCCGGCCTGGAGCTGGGGGTTCTTTCCGACCGACATCGGTGGCCGCGGCGGAACCCGAGCCGGCATCATTGGCCCGATCCAGGATGATATCCTCGTGTATCTGGGCATGGTTCTCGCCAACCGGAGTGGCGCTACCGGAGCCGAAAATGTGGGTGTGACAATGGATATTCTCGAGCGGCCGTTTGTCGCGTATGAAAACGCATTTGCTGCAGGGCAGGAACCTCCGGGCATCGAAGACTTCTTCCCACTGGAACCGGGTACTCCTGTTACGCAGACAGTATTCGGCGTGGAGAATAGCGGTAACGGCGATGGAAACGGAAGGCTTGTGCACTGGTTCCTGTTCGACGGCATAGGATGGGGTGAAGTTGGTCTGATGGAATCGCTGCCGATAACCGTCACCATTACCTTTGACGTGCTGGAATCGGGTCACCTTTTTGGCTTTGACGAGCGCGAGGTCAATGGGGACTTTGCGGTCGAAGACGAGATGCTGGTAGTGCTGGTTGGTGACCCTGGAAGTGATGATTCCCCTGAGTTGTACCGCCCGCTTGATGACCCGGACTTTGAGGTGACCGAGAACCCAGACGGCTCAACAACCCTGGTCTACACGGTAGAGGTACCGACCGAGGGCAAGGCTGCGGCGGGTATAGCAGTATCAAGTCGCTATGCCGGCAACGAGTTCACCCTGACGTGGAACGCACCGGGTGGTGCGGCGGTCGGCGTCGAGTGAGTAAGACGGCCGGCGTGTGTGCACCCTACCGCCCGCAAGGAGAGAACCAATGAGGATGAAGCATTTAGTTACTCTCGTTGTTCTAGTTTTCCTGATGGTTGGGTGCGAGAATCCATCGGGATCGGATTCTCCATCAAAGGGAAACGAAGAAGACGGACTCGAAACCGGAACAATCGCCGCCGAGACTCTTGAGAGCTTTGCCAGGAGAGTTTACGACGATGTCGAGAGAGGCGAACAAGCGTCTTCTCTTTTGAGCTTCGTTGAAGCCCTGGACCTTTTTCAAGTTCCTGTCGATCTGGCCGGATTCATAACGCTCGTTGACCAGGGAGAGCCGTTCATCATAGGCGAACAGATTGCAGCGATGTCCGACGGATTTGAAGAAGGAATCCTTGTCTGCGTTGAGTCCTTCGTAGAATCAATGCGAGAATGGGGCGTCTTTGAAAGAAGTACAACGAATCTCATAACGAAAACCTCTTTTGATCAGATTTTCACGGGTCTCCTTGCAAAATCCCAATATCTGAGAAAGGAGGTCATGCCTGCATTCATACTACATCTCGGTAGGGAACGGGCAAGGCGTTCGACAGGATATCGGTATGACCACATATGGTCGGACGGACATCTGGACCCGTTGCAGTTTCTGCTTCTTTCGTATTCAGTCCTTCTTTCGGGAGAGCAGTTCACGGCCACAACAGTTGCTTCAGATCAACACTGGAAAGCAACGTCCATTCCCAGCGACGCAGATTGGTCGGATTTTGTCGAGGGGAAAATCAAGAGTGGATTGAGGGATTTCATTAGGGATAGAATCTCGGAGACATTAGGAATTCCGTTTACAAGAAGTGATGCAATAAAATCAGCTATCGCCGCTTCAGTTGTTCTGTACTCGTACAGTTTCGAGATGGAAGCGGAATCCGGAAGCGTTCTCAACATGAGATATCCGGAAAACCCGACGGCCAGCGATCCGCACGAGACACTTTTGACTGCTACCCTAAACTTCAACTTTACGCCGCGAAACGAGTTCTCCAGGGCAGTTGTAGAATACTGCTATGGTGAACCAATTCCCGAGAACGGTCCGGTCAGTACAAAGCCGATTGAATGGTCATCTGAAGGAGAGCTCGATTCCTATGGCACTCTCCACGTGCACAGCACCATGACAAATCCCTCAGGACTCGTCACCTCAACATACAGTACCGACGATGAAAAAGTTCCCAAAGATCTAAGGATAACGGAACTGAGAGGAGCGGCTGGTGGAACTGTCGAGGCGAGAGCGAGCGATCTTCTCCCGCACAAGTGGAGGGGGCTTGCGGCAATCGCGCGAGAGGTTAAGGATATCGGTCTGGCAGCAAATCATCTGACTGTCAGCTACCATGAGTTTCCCGATATGCAAGTTAGCTTTGATACAACAGTCAATTGGTCAATGCAAGGCTTTCCAATTGAGAGCAGGTTCATATCGACCATACCAGTTTACTTAGATACAACAGAAACAGCATATATTGGAGATGGAGGTCTCTACTATCACAGCCTACATTACGACTTGGAAACGGAATGTGAGCACTCTATGACGAAGAGCGACGGGGATTTCTTCGTTGAAGTACATGTCGGAGGAGAAGAGGTGCTGGTTCATGTGGATAGTCAAGATCCACCAAAAGAACGCCTGCAAATCTATTGTGAACACTTTCCTCCCGTAGACGTTCTTCTCTCGCAGGGATGGGCCGGCTGGGTCGTCGCTAATGACGGTTCTTTAGTACAAGGGCTATGGGAAAAAGGGAGTCAGTTTGTTTTTCTCCGGACTGAGTACACGACGTCAAAACCCGACTTAGAGGTCTCAGCAACGACAAAAGTTGAACTGAGACGGCTGTTTAGTGGAAGATGAACAGACGGCGATACCCATTAGCGGCGTCACGCGTCTTCAAACCCGTGACTATCGAAGGAGTATTACTCAGGGTAAGATTTCTTTGGTGAGGCAATGCGCAAACTTGACTAAAATCGTTGCATACGCATACACTCTTCAGCACGGATAGCCTGCCGAAACCCAAGGGGAGCTAATACACCCGTCGGATACGGCACACCACAGCGCTCCCACCATACTTGTGGCTATGCCGTTGGGGAGGCAGATCTCATGAACTTCATAGGACTTCAAAAGATAAACTCTATAGTTTTGTGCGTACTGGCCCTCGCCGCATGCGACACGCTTACGGGTTCGGACGGAACTAACAACACCGGTTCCGACAATCCCGCAGTGGGGGACGGCCTGTGGACTTGGGTGTCCGGCAGCAGCACAGCCAACGGGCCGGGCATCTACGGCACCCAGGGGGTTGCCAATACCGCCAACGTTCCCGGAGCCAGATTCGGTGCGGCTACTTGGATCGACGAGAACGATGATCTATGGCTGTTCGGCGGGTTCGGGCGTGCTTCGGGTGGTTCGCAAGGCGAGCTGAACGACCTCTGGCGCTTCGACGGCGCAGGTTGGGTGTGGGTGTCGGGCAGTTTTCAACCGAACAACCAGGGCGCGTACGGTAATCAGGGGGTCGGCGCGCCGGAAAACCTTCCGCCCGCCAGATCAGGAGCCGCCGAATGGATCGACCACAGCGGAAACCTCTGGTTGTTCGGCGGCGCCCATCAGATCACGATCAACGGAGATACACGCTTCAACGACCTGTGGCGCTTTGACGGCGAAACTTGGACCTGGATTTCGGGGGACGACGAGCTCAACCAATCCGGGACGTACGGAACTAAGGGGATTCCTGCGACTGCTAACACGCCGGGAGCCCGAGATGGTGCCGCCACCTGGGTTGATGGTAGCGGCGATCTCTGGCTATTCGGGGGGCTCGGACGCGATTCGCAAGGTTTGCGGGGCGAACTGAATGACCTATGGCGCTTTGACGGACTGAACTGGACCTGGGTGTCGGGGGACAACACCGTCGACGAGCCGGGAGAATACCCTGAAGAAGAGCCGTCACTGATCGAGCGCTTGCCGGTACCCGGGGCTCGCAGCGGCGCCGCGAGCTGGGTCGATAGTAACGACAATCTCTGGCTATTCGGAGGGCTCGGTTTTGACGGCGAGGGGGAACGCGGTCGTCTCAGCGACCTATGGTACTTTGACGGATCGGATTGGTTTTGGGTATCCGGGTCCAGCGCTGTCGGCCAAGCGGGTTCATACGGCGTGCAGGGAATCGCCGCTCCCGACCAGCATCCCGGCGCCAGATCCTCCGCGGCGTACTGGGTCGATTCCGACGATCGCCTCCGGCTGTTCGGCGGCTTCGGTCTTGACGCCGACGGTACCAGCGGTCGACTGAACGACCTGTGGCGCTTCGACGGCTCAGAGTGGACCTGGGTCTTCGGCTCAGACAGCGTTGATGAGGTCGGGTCCTACGGCGTACAGGGAGTCGCCTCGGCCGAAAACGTCCCCGGCGCCAGAAGCAACTCCGCTTCCTGGATCGACAGTACGGGAAGTCTCTGGTTATTCGGTGGACGGACTGCCTCAACAGAGGAACGTAACGACTTGTGGCGTTTCCGGTGAAAGCGTGTTTACAGCCGTAGTCTCGGGAGAACAGACGATCACGTTGGCCGGAGACGTCATGACCGGCCGGGGGATAGATAGCCGGTGAGCGAAAGACGAAGGCGATTTTTTCGGACCGTGATTGTCACGGCGGCCGCTGCGGTGGCGGTGCTCGGCCTCGTCGGTTACCTATGGATTCGACCCGCGCTCCTCACACCTTATCAAGGCGAGTCCGTCGAGATTACCGTTGAGCGCGGGATGAGTACGGCTGCGGTGGCCGCCGAGCTCGAGCGCCGCGACCTCATACCCGACGCACTCGTGATGCGGTTGTACACGCGCTTCCGGCAGGACGCAGCGGCTATTCAGTCGGGTCGCTACCGGGTTGAGGTCGGGATGCGTTCGGTGGACATTCTGGACGCGATGGTTGAGGGTCGCGTAATTGACGACTCGGTGGCGGTCACCATTCCGGAGGGGTTCAGGCTCGACCAGATTGCCTACCGGCTCGAGCGAAACGATATCGTTGAACGCGATGCCTTCGCTGAAGCCGCGGTAATGCTGGACGTCTATCGCGATATCGATCCTGTGTTCGATGAGCTTGAGGACGACGCTTCACTCGAAGGGTTTCTGTTCCCGGAAACCTACCGGTTGTTTCCCGAGAGCGATCCTGAAGCTGTCGTGCGACGAATGCTTGCGACATTCGCACGCCGTCTCGATAGGGAGCTACGGGCTGCGGTCGAGCGCTCGGAGCGTTCCTTGCGGGAAGTTGTTATTCTCGCTTCGATCGTGGAGGCGGAGGCCCCTACTGAAGATATGCCCACGGTCGCCGGAGTCTTCAGTAATCGCCTTGAACGCGGAATGAGGCTCGAATCGGATGCAACGGTGAACTATGTACTCGGCACCAGTGTCCTGCAGCCGACATTCGCACAGGTCGCGGTCGACGACCACTACAACACCTATCGTTATCCGGGGCTTCCACCCGGGCCGATCGGTAACCCGGGGCTGACCGCGTT
>SLBH01000336.1 GCA_007126415.1 Spirochaetales bacterium | reverse complement strand
GAACAGGCAGAGCGGCGCTTTGAAGTGCTTGAGACGCGCAGTCTCGAGACGCTCCGGGCCATGCAACGTTTCGTGTACTGGAGTTTCGGCTTCATCGCGAGCGCCACCGCCCTGATCATCGCCTCGATACGGTTCCTGTAGGAGGCCGTTCGCGGCGGTCCTCCTGGTGGGGTGCTGCTGCTGGTGGTGCTGGTGTTACCGGTGGTCGCGCTCGGCCTGCCGCGCGCTCGCAACCAGTCTGCGCATGAACGGTAGGCTCGTGAGAATGCCCGCGCTGAAGAGCTGAAACGAGTGGTAGAAGATCAGCGGCAGCAGCGCGAGACCGAGCACCTCGGGCCGGTCCTGAAAGTAGGCCGACAGCAGCGGCACGCCCATCGGCAGCGTTTTCTGCGGCGCGGCGAACATGATCGTGATGCGGTCGGCGGCGCCGAAGGCGAAGGCTCGCCCAACGAGGTAGGCCGCGGCCAGGAGTAACCAGTGCGCGGCCGCCAGAAACACAAACGGGAACGCGAGCCGCCCCAGGTTCTGCGCAAACTCCGGGTTGGCCGCGGCACGCGAGAACGCCAAGTACACCACGCAGAGAATCAGAACGCCACCGAGATCGGCAAGCGCGCCTTTGTGCCGCGCGGCAAACTCGTGGATAAACTGTCGCGCGAGTTGCCCGACCACGATCGGCAGCAGCATCGTGAGCGCGAGGTTGCGCAGGATCACGAGCAGTTCCTCTGGCGGGATCGCCTGGCCGGTTTGTTGTAGTATCACCGACAAGAGTAGCGGCGAGACGAACACGCCGATGGTGTTCGCGAGCGCGCTGTTGAACATCCCCCCGAAGGTATTGCCCCCCGAGCGCTGAATGAACACAATGCAACTGCTGGTGGTTGTGGGGAGCACAGAGAGCGCGTAGATCCCGAGCATGATGCTTGGGTCAAACCAGCCGTGAAACGGCGTGATCACGAAGTACACCAGCGCCGGCACTATGATGAAGATGAACACCTGCAGCACCACGTGCAACTTCACGCCCTTGAGACCGCTCGAGATTGTCTCGGTTGGAAGTCGAAAGCCCGACACCAAAAAGATCACGACGATGATTACGCGATTGGCGACCCCGCCGGGGTTGATGCGCACTCCAAACTCCGAGAACAGCACCCCCGCCGTCAAGGCGGCCACGATACCCACCACAAACCAGTTACGACGAAACCACGCTGCACCCACGCGCACCATCCTCCTCACGATTCTCTTTGACCAGTTCCCGCGCACGCCGGCTCGCCTGACGCCGGCTCGCACGTCGGCCCGGCTCACGCCGGCGCGGCGCCGGCGCTCGGGGGCCAGGCGACAGGCGGCCACGCTATGAGCTCCCAGGCGATGAGCTCCCAGGCGATGAGCTCCCAGGGTATCCGAGACCAAATCTGCACGCAAGCCGCCCGAGGTAAGGGGGGCCAGGGCGACGGCCGGCCGCCGCTCGTCTCGGTTATCGTTCCCACCTACAACCGCCGTGCGGCGCTATCCGAGGCGCTTGCCTCGGTGCTGAACCAGAGCTACCGGCGCTTTGAAATGATAGTGGTGGACGACGGATCCGACGACGACACGCGCGAGTTCCTCGCAGCGCACGACGGCGCGCCGCTTCGAACGATGCGGATCGAGCATTGCGGTATGCCCGGTGCGGTACGAAACCGGGGCGCCGAATTCGCGCGCGGTCGCTACCTTGCGTTTCTCGACTCCGACGATCTCTGGCGTCACGACAAGCTAGCACGCCAGACCGCCTATATGCGCGCCTCGGGTTGCCGGATCAGCCACACGCGCGAGCTGTGGGTGCGCGACGGCGAGGTGGTCTCGCAGCGTAAGCAGCGCCACCGCCGCGCCGGGTTTGTGTTCCACGACTCGCTTCGGAAATGCATCATCGGGCCCTCCACCACCATGATCACCGCTGAGTTGTTCCACGCTCACGGCGGATTCCGAGAGGATCTCGAGATCGCCGAAGACTACGAGCTGTGGCTACGCATCACCGCCGCCGAAGAGGTCGGCTATCTCTCAGATACACTGACCGTAAAGCGCGGCGGCGCGTCAGACCAGCTCTCGGCTAAGTACGCACAGATCGAAGGCTTCCGCATCACCGCACTCGCCCAGCTCCTCGAACGGCGCGTCTTCGCCGGCAGCCATGCAGGCGGCCATGCAGGCGACCACGACGACCCGGACCGCTCGTTGGAAGCCGCCGCGGCCGCCGAGTACGCGCGTAAGTGTCGAATCTTCGCCGCCGGCTGCCGCAAACACGGCCGGCCCGAGGATGCTCAGGCCTGCGAGTCCAGAGCGGCTGAGCTACTCAATCGGATCGGGCAGGTGCGCGCCGATGATCGCTGATGCCGGCAACACCGCTGCGGGGTTCACAGGCGAGCGAGTTCGGCGAGCAGCGTTTCGCGGTAGCGGGGATCGCGCGAAGCGTAGCGAACGATAGCTTGCAGGTAGCCGGTGGGGCTTCCGGTGTCGAGTCGCTCGGCCGAGCAGCGTGCGTACACCACGCCGTTACGCTCCATCTGGCGCTGTAGTGCGTAGGTGTGAAAGTACTCGAGCGTGGTGTCGGTACCCTCCTCCTCGAGGTGGAGGGTCCAGCCTGATCGCAGGTGCTCGAAGATGTCCGGCGTGTAGAGGTAGCGGCCGACGGAAGCCTCGCGGCTGGGG
>SLBH01000153.1 GCA_007126415.1 Spirochaetales bacterium | reverse complement strand
TCCGGCACGCTGGTTGTGTTCTTTTGCAATCATTGTCCGTTCGTGAAGCATATTCGCGATCGGTTTGTGCAATTGACGAACGAGTATCTTGAGAAGGGCCTCAAGGTGGTCGCGATCAACTCCAACGACTTCGATAACTACCCCGACGACAGCCCCGAGGCGATGGCCGCTGCTGCTGCCGAGCATAGGTATCAATTCCCGTACTTAGTAGACGAGACGCAAGAGGTTGCAAAACGGTTTAAGGCGGCCTGTACGCCCGATTTCTTTCTCTTCGACGGCGATCGCAAGCTGGTCTACCGTGGCCAGATGGACGATTCGCGTCCCGGTAACGACAAGCCGGTAACCGGAGCAGACTTACGGCAAGCGATCGACGCGGTGCTCGCCGGGCGTCCGGTTCCCAGCGAGCAGAAACCGAGCATCGGCTGCAATATCAAATGGAAACCGGGCAACGAGCCCGAGTACTTCGGCGTGTAGTGGCCGAGTGCGCAGTGGCGCACCGTCGTCACCCGAGGATCCGTTTGAGTAGGCTCAGCCGCCGATCACCGTACGGAGCGTAGCGCAACGGCAGATCGAAACGCCGTGGCGCATACAACAGGCTCTTGTGGTGACTAAAGGTGTCGAATCCATAACGCCCGTGATAGCGGCCGATGCCGCTCGGGCCGCTGCCGCCGAACGGCAAGTGAGGATTCGCGAGATGCAAAATTGTGTCGTTGCAGCACCCGCCGCCGAATCGCACGCGGTTGAGAATCTCGGGCGCTCGTCGATGCGACCCGAAGTAGTAGGCCGCGAGGCCTTCGTCTCGCGCCTCGATAACGCTTCTCGCCTCCTGTAACGAGTTCACGGTGATGATCGGCAGAATAGGCCCGAAGATCTCCTCCTGTAGCGCCGGGTGATTAGGTTCTATCTCGTCGACAATGGTTGGCTCGATGCGACGCGCGTGCTGATCGGATCGACCGCCGGTGCGAACCCGTGGCCTGTCTCCGGACGGTCCCGCTTCAAGGAAACGAAGAACGCGCTCGTAGTGATGGTCGTTCACGATCGAGGCGAGGTCGGAATTTTCTAACGGATAGGCGCCGTAGGCGCGCGTGATCTCAATCATGAGCGCCTCCACAACACGCTCGCTACGATGCGAGTCATTTGAAGGTTGTTCAACGATGAGGTAATCGGGCGCTACGCAGGTCTGCCCGGCGTTGAGAAACTTCCCCCAGACGATACGGCGAGAAGCGACGCTCAGGTCGGCTTCCTGTCCGACAACGCACGGGTTTTTCCCTCCGAGTTCGAGCGTGCAGGGAGTACCGTGTTGCGCGGCGGCCTGGTATATGAGCCGGCCGACCCGAGGGGAGCCGGTGAAGAACACGTAGTCCCAGCGTCTGTCTACCAACGACTTGCTGAGCTCGGCATCTCCTTCTACAACTTGGATGATCTCGGAACCGAGCTCTTCGCCGATCATCTCAGCCAGTAGCGAGCTGCAGTTGGAAGTGATCTCTGAGGGCTTGAGCACCACCGTGTTGCCGGCCGCTACGGCGCTTACCACCGGACTAAGCGCGAGCTGAATCGGGTAGTTCCAAGGAGCGATGACGAGCGCACTACCCCTGGGCTCGGGCCTGATGTAGCTGCGCCCCGGCTTCAAGAAGACGGGCGTCGACACTTTGCGTGGGCGCATCCAGCGCTTCAGTCGTCTTCGTGCGAAATCTATCTCTAGGAGCACCGCCCCAATCTCGGTAGTCCAGGCCTCGAAGCGATGCTTCGCCAAATCCGCATGCAACGCGCTGAGAATGCGCTGCTCGTTCTTGCGCAGCATCGCAGCAAGCGCATCGAGGGCGGCGCGCCGCGCACCATACCCCCGGGTTGTTCCTTTTTGGAACTGCCTCGCACTGTGTTGGTAGATGTCTTCGACCTTTTTCTCCTGCATAAACTCTCTCGGGCCGTGGTAGTGGCAGTGGTATGATTTCGGGCTCTCGGTTAGGCACTTGTATATATCAATCAAAAGTATAATCATGATGCTCGGAGAAACACACCATGTCTGATAGTGATTTACCCCCCGAAGAAGATGGTCGTGACGTTCAGGAGTCGGCGACGGAGCAGTTATTGAAGGCGGCTGGAGAAGGACCCGCCACCGAAGATCTGAGCGCGGAAGTCTTGCACTTGTTGCGCCAGATTATGCGATTGTTTGATTTGCGTTCAAAACAACTGGCGAAACAGTTCGGCCTCACAGGCCCTCAGTTGGTGGTGCTCCGGGAGCTGGCTGCGTGCGAAGGGGTTCCGATCGGGACGCTGGCGAACAAAGTGAGCCTAAGCCAGGCGACCATCACAGACATTGCTGATCGCCTGGAGCGCAGAGGCCTCGTCCGACGCGCTCGTAGCGATCGTGATCGTCGTAGGGTAATGCTACAGATTACCGATCGTGGTATCGAGGTCATGCAGAACAAGCCTACCGTTCTCCGAGACGAGTTCTTGAAGCAGTTTGCAACGCTCGAACGGTGGGAGCAGCTGCAGATACTTGCTGCTCTGCAACGTATCGTGAGCATGATGAAGACAACGCTTGCATAACTACGAACTGCCCCGCAGTCTGTTGGTGTTATTTCCGCGTTAAGCGAAGCGCTATGAAACCGGAGGCGGTGTTAGATAGGTAGAAGGAGGTGCGTTGATTATGAAGCACCGCTCTACCGCAACGCCCGG
>SLBH01000015.1 GCA_007126415.1 Spirochaetales bacterium | reverse complement strand
TATCCTGAAGGCGATTACGGCCTATATCGAGCGGGTGCAATGGCGTACTTCAGCACCCCCGGCCCGGGTTCGTTTTTCGCTCAGGCCGGCCTGCTCGACTGGGATCCTGATGACGAGATCGACCTCGAGGATATGTATTTCCTGTTCGAACCGCGACTGCGTTTCTCGCGAGTTGCGATGGTCTACACCTTCTTCTCTCATCCGGCTCGATACGGCGGCGAGGAGACCGGCACGCCGAACCGAATGGATATCAGCGGCCGTCTGCAGCTCGAGGAGCTCGCGGGCGGGATCCTCACCGCCGGCATAGAGTCCGCCGTGCTGCTCGACCCGGATGCGTCCGATAAGGCGATCACGCGCACCGGTCCTGTCGTTGAGCTTGAAGCAGGCGGGGTGCAGTGGCTCATGAAACTCAACGTCCAAGCGTTTCCGTACGAACAGCTCGACGGACTGGAGGCAGTCTTTGCAGCACGCACATCGTTCTGATCACACTCGTCGTTACCCGCAGGCCGCTACCCGAGGCTCCCGTAGCCGCTTGCGGCACCTGCTCGGGTCGCTCCCGGCGCTCATACTCGCGCTGGTCATCGTTGGAACCGCCTCGGCAACCCCGGCGGAGCTCGGCATGGAGTTCGAGGTCGGTAATCTCGGATTTGCGCACGATCGCGCGCCCGGCGACGACGGCATCCCGGACGATGAGTTCCAGCTCGGCGGCCGTTTCTGGGGTAGTTACAACCCAACCGACTTTCTCACGGTGGAGCTCATCGCCGACCGCGACCAGGTTCTCCAGAACAGCATTACGTCGCGCCTCAAGTATCGCGGCGACCGCGTGCGATTTGCGCTCGGTCCGTCCTTCGGCGTGATCAACGAGCCCGATCAAGTGGTTGCTCCGGGCCTGAGCGCCGAGGCTTCGGTAGACGTCTTGCCGCGGCTCAACATCGCGCTCGCGACACTCCGCCCGCTGCAACCCGACCTCGACAGCGACGGCGAGTACCGCCAACGCTTTGATCGGGCAGCGATCTCGAGTTACGGCGATAATCTGATCGTAACCGTGTTGTTTGAGCAGTCGCGCATGCGCGAACAAGACGACGGCGTGACCCGCACCAACCGACTGCGCCGCTACGCAATGCAGGCCGAAGCGTTTGAAAAAGGGGCCCCGTTCCGCATCCTGGTATCCGGCGAGTATCATGACCGAAGCTTCATCTTCGAAAACGACGACGACGCCACTCAAACCTACGGTGCGCTGGTACTCGGCACCGGGGTGAGTTACGAGCCGACGCCACGCTTCGGCTACTCTGTTCTACTCGAGAGCGGACTCTATAACTTCGGCCGCAACGATCTACTCGGCGAGTTCGAGGAAGACGCCTACCTGTTTCGGCTGCGCACCGGTTTCACCGTTTCGCTGGATTAGCCGACATACGGCCCCAGCCCACACAAATGGCCCGTCGCTCGCAATCGAGCGCGGGCCATGTAGGTGAGGTGTGCCGTCTACGTCGCTACGGCCTTGCTGTCGTCTCTACTGCATGTTCTCCGGGCCCGGATACATGCGGCGCTGCTCAAGGAAACGAAGGATCTGAACGTTACCTAGGCGGCGTAGCTCCGCTTGGCGGCGAGCCTGTTCGCGCTCTTGAAGAATGCCCCAGACCGCCTCGTCATCGATGTCGCGTTCAACGTCGAGCGTTGCGAGATCGTAGGTGAGGTTGATGTCCTTGATGTAGGATACGAAGTCACCGCCTTCTTGCGAGCCGTCGCGGTAGATCCTGATCCCAACGAGTTTTCTCATCGGGGAGAGGCGCGGGTACAGCGGCTGCTGACGAACTTCGCGATTGCGTACGTCTTGAACGTAGTTGGGGTTCTCCCAGGTAAGCTCGTTCCACCCGTCGAACTCGAGGTTGCCCATCAAGACTTCTCTGGTGTTGTGGTTTTCGTCCTGCAGGATAAGACTTATGCGGTAGGGGTAGTTCAGCCCGTAGACGTTCATGCTTACGGTGCGGAGGGTGCCGACGTTCTTAACTACGCCGTAGTTATCGAACTTACGTCCGACGCCTTGCTCGTCGTCGGGCACCACGAGGTTTCCGTCGCCGTCCAGCTCGTCCACATCTTGAAACGCCGGAATTTCAAACGGCGGATGAATCAACGCCCAGGCATTGAAGCTCTCGGTCGGGAACGAGAGGCGAATACCCATAACGCCTTCATTCTCGAACTGCGTGGCGCCTTCCCGAACCGTTGCTTGCCGCACCTGGCTGTCTACCACTCGCTGCATGGTGCGCGAGGATGAGGAAAGCTCGATATCCCAATTCTCGATCGCGAGCGAACTCTTCATGAGGTCTCGTTCTTCCTCGGTGAAGGTGGCTCCGGCGAGATCGCCGAAATCTACAAGAGTTCTCTCGTTATCGGTTGGGTCATCAGCCGGCCAATTGGCCATTAGCTCAGAAAAATCTATCAAAACCGACTCTTGCGCAACGCCGCTAACCGTGACAGCGACTAGCAACGCAACCAAAAGTGTCCAAAAACGTTTCATCCCGTTCTCCTTTTGCGTTACAACCGTAGTTTCCGTGTCCGTACACACAACCACAATTATATGCATGCCTGATGGTTTGTCAACGAAACGCACGGCAGTTTTGCGAAAGGGCCGGGTACACCGGCGCTTTTGGCGCGCCCGCGCCGGCGGGCCGAGGGCGGGAATACTACTCGAGCAGCGAGAGCTCGGTATCTTGCGGGGGCGGAAGCTCAAAAAACGGCTGCGAAGGAAGCTGCCCGTTTATTGTGAATACCACGCGGTCTATCTCGCGGAAGTTATAGCGCACGGTGCGACGTAAGACGTCCAATACCTCCTCGAGCGCAAGCTGTTGCTCGGGAGCCTCGAACAGTATGCCTTCGGAGAAATTGATAAACGCCTTGTTATCGCGCACAATGACCGAGCGCAGCTGCGTGCCGCGCGGCAACAGGCGGCCGTGACGAATCTCGGTTGGGCCGAGAATGATCTCGCGCATAAGCAACTGGAGGTCTTCACGCGTGTTATCCAACCGCGGCAAGCTCCGAAGCTCGCCGCCGACCTCTGCGGTGCGCGCTCCCGGGAAAAACAGCGTTCGGTCGATTCGCCCGTCGTTAAACAGCACGAACGCTCCGAGTGAGACGATGAAGCTGAGCAGCAGGAACCCACCTGCGACCGCCACGCGGGCGGTGCGGAATCGTTGATCGGGGGTGCGTTGTGTTCTCATTCGCGGCGTTCAAAGTCCTCTATGAAGTTGTTGACGCCATTATAGATGCCGTGCGCCAGCTTGTTCAAGTATTCGCCGTCGGCCAGGAGCAGCGCTTCTTCCTTGTTTGTGACGAAGCCCACCTCCACGAGAATGGAGGGCATCTTGGCTTCACGTACCACGTACCACGACTCCTTCTTGATGCCGCGGTTGCCGGTGAACGCACCCACCCTAGAATCGAGCCCCTCGAGCACGCTTTGGGCGAGGAGAATGCTCTCGATCGTGAGTTCCTCATCTCGAATGGTGTTTAGCAGCGAGAGCAACTGCGGATCGTTCACCCCTGCCGAGGCCTGGGTTACCAAACCGTCGCGCGGCACCTCCGGCGAGAGGTACCATACCTCGAACCCGCTCGCACGCGAGTTGAGCGAGGCGTTCGCATGCACCGAAACG
This sequence comes from Spirochaetales bacterium, assembly GCA_007126415.1. Taxonomy (GTDB): domain Bacteria; phylum Spirochaetota; class Spirochaetia; order DSM-27196; family SLAA01; genus B1Sed10-166. Next base: position 6,724 of record SLBH01000015.1, on the reverse strand, counting down.
AACAAGATCACCTCACCGTCTCGGATCGGAACGCTGTTTGCCGCCTCGGTGCGTTCCTCGAGCGTGAGGTAGGTATCGTCGCCGCGCGACATCACGATCTCACGGTCGCCATAGCGCTGCTTTAAGAGCCCCACGAGTTGGTGTGCAATATCGAGCACGATATCTTTCTCGTGGATCTCGAACAACTCACCGTCGATCTCATGACGCCCGATTGTGCCCGGGTCCTTGCCGCCGTGTCCCGGGTCGACGAAAATCGCGCCTACCGTTGGCCCGTCTTCACTCCGCTCGGGCATCGCGAAGATACTCTTGAACGACTCCACCGCTTCGGCCGAGAAGCGCAGCGATCCGTTATGGCGTTCGATTCCCGCGATGCGATGCTCGGTCCGGTAGTCTTCCAGAACAACGCTGCTGCCGGGACGGAAGCTCACCGAGGTACGCCCGTTCCAGAGCGTTCCGATTTCGCGGTAGGGGTCCCACTGCAGGCGAGTACCGGTCTCCTGTACTACGTGATCGAGGTCGTAAGCGCGATCCTCACCGGCCTCGAGCACCGGAGCGCCCCAAAGTCCCAGCAGCGCCACAAGAACCGCGACCAATCGGATCGCAGTGAGCCCGAACGCCGCTATCCGAGCAGCGGCCGGTAGCGCGATAGAATCTCTTGTTTGATCGTCTCGTACTCGCATTCTTTTATAGTATCGATAAGATAGCGCGCTCCCTGTAGCCCTCCCACGATAAACGCGCGCCAAAACGCTCCGGCCGGTGTGCTGTCCGGTTGCGCCGTCCCCGCAGCCGGGTGCGCTGCGGCCGAGCGCCCCGCTGCCGGGCTCCCCGCGGTATCGTCGGGGTCGATGAACTCGATACCGCAGAGGCGCTGAAGTTCAGCAAGCGTCTCGGCAGGCGTCTGCCCCCGCCAGTCACGCCCACGCTCGTGCTCGATGCCGGGCAGCGAAAGCACACGCCGAGCGGTGAGCCGCTCGGCCCCTCCGATGACCGCGGGTAGCTCCGCGAGCCGCTGCTTCAATGCGTAACCTTCGAGGGTGAAGGCGTGATGAGCGGCCGGGGTTTCCGGTCCAAACAGGAACGCGGCGGTCTCGGGATCGCCCGGCTGCAGTTCGATCGTGACCGCACGAATCGCCGAGGCGGCGCGACGCACCGCCTCGACGCGAGTGTCGCCGACGGTTATGACGTTGCCGCATTTCTCGACATTATTGCGGGGAAACAAGACCCGCTCGCCGGATCGCGTCCGCTGAAACACCTCGGCGACACCCTCGAGTCGCCGCACGCCGTCGAACCCTTCCACGCGGCGCGCCCGGCCGGGCAGCGAGATCACCGCTCGTTCGGCGGTGACCCGCTCCACGGTGGGTTCGAGCAACGGGCGCGGGTCTAACCCCAGCGCCACGCGCATGCCGGCCTCGGTGAGCTCAACGCCTGAGCACAGCGGGTAGGTCCACCCCGACATATACCCGCCCGAGAGGCGCGCCGCGATCTCACCGACCATCGCCCCTTTCGGGCCGAAAAACACGTCGCCCTTGCCGGCACCGTGCGTGATGCCGAGGGCGCGCACGCCGCGCGTGAAGGCGTCGATCAACTCAGCGAGGGCCTCACCGTTGAGTTCAGTGGGAATGGTATGGCCCATCTCGATGAAGTACGGCGCAAAACGGATATGACGGTCGGCCACACCGGTGATGCGTACCTCGCCGTCGTACACCAGCGCGTCGATGCTGTACTCTCGACCGCGAATCAACTCCTCGGCTATCGCGCGCCCGCTGCGGCTGTGCTGCAGCGCCGCCTCGAGCGCAGCTTGCGCCTGATCGGGGTGTTCAACCATCCGGACACCGCGGGCGCCCATGTTGTCGACCGGCTTCACAACGAACGGTAGCCCCAGTTTATCCGCGAGGCGCTCGGCACGGCGCTCGGGACGGCGACCGCCGTGCTGAGCGGGGCCGGATCCGTCGGTGTCGCCACGCCCTACCACCTCAAAACGCGGCGACGGCACCCCTGCGCGCCGAAAACACTCGCGCATACGCGCTTTATCGGTAGCGCGCACCGCGGTTTCGTACGGAATGCCCGGCAGGCCGAGCCGTTCGGCCACATACGCAACGGTGCTCGAGAAATCCGTCCCGGCGGTAAACACGCCGTCGAGCCCCCCGTCGTTGTAGTAGCGCTCGGCCGCACGCAGCACCCCCTCGGGATCGGCGAGATCAACCTGCACGAACTCGTCGGCCAGTGCCACCGCCGGCCCGTTCGGGTCGCGGTCCACCGCGATGCTCCGCCACCCGTTGCGCCGGGCCGCTCGGTAGGCCGGCTGCTGCATCACGCCCACACCGAGAATCATGATGCTACACATACCTGCTCCTCTCGCGTCGTTCAGAAACCTTCACGGCGTACAGCTCGAAGGTGTCGCCGAGTCTCGCCGCACGGCTTACCAGGTGCCAAAGCCGGTACCGCATGCCTGAACGCACCTCAGGCGGCATCCCGGGAAAGCGTTCGGGGTGATGCCCGGTGATCGATACCTCGGTAACGCGGAACCCATAGCGTGACAGAATCGCACCGGCCCGGCTCGGCTCCCAGATCGTGAAATGATCGGGCGGTCCTTCGGCGAGAAACCGATCGCGATTGCGTCGCGCCGAGACTCCCTCACCGTTTGGAGTTGAGAACGCGAACACTCCCCCGACCGGAAGCATGCGTGCAACGTTCGAGAGCACCTCGTCGAGCGCCGGTAGGTGCTCGATGACGTACCACATCGTCACGACCTCAAAACACGTCCTCCCGAACGCGCTCTCCGGGTTCAGTTCCTCGACTCGGCAGTTGACCGCCGGCAGCTCGAGCTCTTCGCGCAGATAACGCACCGCGGCGTCCGAGACGTCTACCCCAAACGGGTCGTATCCCGCTTCGCGCGCGGCGGCGAGAAACGGCCCGTACGCCGCACCGATGTCGAGCAACGCCGGGCGCTGCTCGTCGACCGAGTGCTGCGCCGTGCCTGGGCGCTGCTCGTCGACCGAGTGCTGCGCCGTGCCGGGGTGCCGAGCCTCGCCGGAGCGACGTCGCCGCCCCAACCACCCTGGCCGCCCCCACGAGCGCGCCGCCGGCGCCGAGGGGCGCGCCGCGCCGATCCGCTCGAGGCGCCGTCGCCCCATCGCCTTGATCGCGTCGAAATCCTCGAGATAGCTGCGCCCGTACTGTTCGCGGTAGGCCTCGAAGAAGTACCGCTCGTCGTACGAGATTCCCTGCTCGCGCAGCCGCCGCAGATACAGCATGCCGCATTCCGAACACCGAAGGTAGCTGCGCCCCCGCGTCCTGGACACCGAGGGCGCCACGCGCGCGCCGCAAACCGGGCACGCCACGGCCTGCGAACGGTCTATCTCATCGAGGACCGTGCATAGCTCACGCGGCGCGTCCGGCAGGACCGCGCGCGTGGATTGCATCACCGCTTCCATGGCACCGAAAACCTTCCGCAAACGTCGCGTGAGCCCGGATACGCCCGGAGCAACCCCGAGTTGGTAAAACCCCGCGCGCCTGCCGAGCCGTTGATGATAGCGGCTTGGGTCCACGAGCAGTACCGCGCAACCGGCAGCCGCCGCCTCAAACGCGGTGAGCCCAAACGAGGTGAGGACGAGGTCGAAGCGCGACAGCTCGTCGCGAAGCGGCCCCTGCGGCTCGAAACACTGCACGCCGGCAGGAAGCTCACGGCCGAACAGCGGCCCGCGCGTCGCGCATAACTCCGGAATTCCGAGCTTTCGACCTGCCTCGGCGCAGCGCTCGGTGAGCCCGGACCGATCCTCCCCGCCGAAACTCAACAGCACACGCTCAAACCGCCGCGGCGGATGCACGCGCGAACGGCTCGGATAGCGAAGCAAGCCGCGGTCGCTCAGATTCGGCCGGCACACGCGGTCGACCCGCGGAAGCGTATCGATGAGGTAATCGACATAACGGCGCGCGCTGCCGGCGAGATCTATCCCAACGACCACGCCGGCGGCGGCCCCAAATCCCAGCGCGCGAAACTCGGTAATCGAGAGTTCGCGACAGTCTAACAACACGAGTCCGGCGGTACCGACGGCCGCCGTCCCGGCTTCGGACGCGATTGAACACAAGCGCGGGAGCCGGAGCGAGCCTCCGAGCTTGGAGCAGCGCGCGACCGCGTCACGGGCCTCGGCGAGGTCAACGCCGGGGCGAAAAAGCATCGTGACACCTCCCGCACCGCTCGCGGCGCTATCGCCGGCACCCGCGGCGCGCAGGTGGCGCGCGGCGCTCAGGTGGCCCGCGGCGGCGTCGGCTGGGTAGCCCGCGTGGCCCGCAGCAGCGTGGCCCGCAGCAGCGTGGTCCGCGGCGCTCGAGTGGTCCGCGCCGGCGTGGTCCGCGGCGGCGGTGGGCGAGCCGTCGGGCAGGCGGTCTGCAAGATCGAGCAGACGCAACAGGTGCCCGACGCCGCCGCCCGGGCGGAACTCCGGGAACAACACAACCGATGCGCTCACGCCTTGCGAGACCCCGCTGTGTTGTTGTTTGCTTCGTCGAACAACTCGCCGAGAAGCGTTTTGACCTCGATTGGACGGCCGCGGTACAACCGGCGATAGAGCTCCACCAGCCGCTCATAGTCTTGGTAGGTGTCGAGTGTCACGTGCGCATCGGGCATGCGGTAGCGCCGGCCGAGCTCCGGACGGAACACGCGAAACCGCTCGGGGTGACGGTAGAGATACGGTGCAACGTGCTCGCGGTCGTAGCGGTCGGCGGCTTCGCGGTCGGCGCGGAGCAGCGCCGCGGCGTCGAGTACCTCCACGCAGGTTCCAAGCGGAGGACCGAGCAGCCCGGTGTACTCGGCGGCGCGGTTGACGTGTGCCCGCAGGCTGATGCCGGCAAGCTCGGCCGAGACCAACGGGTTGTCGCCGGTGGCGCGCACAACCGTCGCGAGCCGGTAGCGACGGACCGCCTCGGCGTACCGCGCGAGCACATCCTCCGGGTCTCCCACGAGCACCTCAAACCCGCAGGCCGTCGCAAGCGGTTCGAGTTGCGCCACGCTTTCGCTGTCGGTTGCAAGCACGTAGCGATCGACCGCAACGCCACGCAGCGCCCGCATCGCGTGCTCCAGTACCGGGCGGCCGCAAAGCGGCAGCACCGCCTTGTTCGGAAGTCGCGACGAGGAGAGCCTCGCTTGCAGCACTACGCCGGTCATGACGTCACATCCCATAGCTCGGTGACGCGGCGCGCGTCCTGGCGAAAGGAGTACTTATTTCGCTCTACCCAGGCCTGTGCCTCGCGAAACAAGCGGCAAGCGCGTATCGGCCCCGCTTGCGCGCGTACTATCAGCATGAACAGTTTCGAGATCGGCAACCGCCCGGTATCGCCGGTGAAGCGCACCGCGAGCGTTCTGAGATAGAAGCGCAGATAGCTTTCATCCGGCGTTGTGTCCTCGGGCGGCGGCGTCTGCGCGCAGCGAAGCCGCAGCTGCGGTTCGAGCATAATGCGATAGCCCCACATATGCGCGCGGAACCCAAACTCGAGTTTCTGCCAATGCGGCGAACGAATCGCGGAGTCGTAGCCGCCGATCCGTTGATACTGCTCGCGATGGTACAGCCCCACGTAATCAAACGCAACGATGCTCGGCACCCGGTCGTTCGGCGGCGGGAGCGGCAAAACCTGTAAGCGCTGCTGGTGAAACGCCGGCGCCACAACGCTCGGCAACACCTGGTTACGATCGCCGCGCAACACCGGTACCGCGCACAACGGCGCCTCGCCGGCATGCACCCCCTTCGGCAGTCCCGATATGTCGTAGTCGTTCCAGATCACCAGCACCAGCGACCCAATCGCCTCGCCGATGCCGAGGTTCACCTGCTCACCGATACTGATATCGTGATCCAACAGCACAAAGCGCACCTGCGGGAAACGCGCCACGAGGTGCTCTACATCGTAGGCGGCGGTTCCGATCTCGACCGAGAGAATTTCGGCCGGCTCCCAGGCGGACAGCCGCGCGAACGCGCTCTCGCGGTCAAACTTCCCGCCCCGGTTGAGCACAACCACCGAGAACGAAGGACGACTCGGCAAGGCGCGGTCGCTCTTAGAACCCCCGACGACGGTGTAGGGCCGGCGGCAGTGCTCAGAAGTTGAAGGTGTAGTACTCATCACAGCTCCGACAAAGCAACGGATAGTCCTCGGATAGGTGCGCGCGATAGAACTCCTCCGCGGCCGACCAGACCGACTCGATACCGTCCTCGAACACGTTGCCGAGACGATGCTCGAGCTCTATGTCTTGTTTGCAGACCGGAACGCTTCCGTCGATCAGCACCACGAGATCACGCTTCAAGTGCCAGCACGGAAAGCGCTTGATCGGCGAGAGATCCACAACCTTGCGCGGAGTGAGCCGGCCTGCGCAGTCGTCGTACTTCTGAATGATCACGTTCTCGGTGCGTGCCTTCCAGGAGCGGTAGTAGACCTCGAGTTGTTCCTCGTTCAGGTCCATGCGGACCGCCTGGATATGACAACGCTCGCCGAAGAGCTCGAGTGCGCGCTCGGCAAAACGCTGCGCCTCGGCGAACCCGTCGCCACGGATTCGGCGGTAAAGCCCCTGCTCGTCCGCGTCGAGCTCGATCACAAGCCGCACGGTGTCGTCGGCAGACTCGGCGACGCGCTCGAGCGCGCCCTCGGGCCACCCCACGCCGCCGGTACGTACAATCAGCGATATCCCGGGGCGCATTACCGCGGCCCCCACGAGCTCATGAAGCCGCGAATGTCGCCC
>SLBH01000016.1 GCA_007126415.1 Spirochaetales bacterium | reverse complement strand
TCGCAGCGCAACCGTTCCGCGGCAATACGCATCCCGATGTACTCCGCGAGCGAAAAGGCGAAACGCTTTGAGTTCCGCTGCCCCGACCCCAGCTCAAATCCATACCTCGCGTTCGCAGCGATGGTGATGGCGGCGGTAGACGGCATTCAGAACAAGATCGAGCCCGGTGACCCCCTGGACAAAGATATCTACGACCTTCCGCCACAGGAAGCGGCCAAGGTGCCGAAAACCCCCGGTAGTCTACGCGCGGCACTCGAGGCGCTCGAGGCCGATCACGAGTTTCTCCTGCGCGGCGACGTCTTCACCGAGGACGTGATCGAGACCTGGATCGACTACAAAATGGAGAACGAGGTCATGGCCCTAGACCTGCGCCCGCATCCGTGGGAGTTCTCGTTGTATTACGACATTTAGCGCTGCTGGTTTAGTGCTGCTGGTTATGCTGCTCATGCGGCAGCCCGCCGCACGAGGTTTAGATTGGTTTCGACGAGAGACAAGCGTTCGGCGAAGCGTTTGTTTCCATGTGGTACCCTCCACCTTTGGCTCCGGGCGTTGCCCGGAGCCTTTCCTATGTGCGGGGGCCATGCATTACAGCACGCGATGCATGCGGTACAGCTCGCGTTGATCGTACCGGCCGTCAAAACTGAACAATGCATGCAGGTGCGGATCGGCCTGCCAGAGCGCTTCTTCATCGACCACAAATCGGCCGGGCTTGAGGTACCTCTTGCCGAGGTGGAACACAAAGTTCACCGAGTCGGAGATGATATCCCCGGTTTGACCGCTGTCCTCGTAGACGGTGTCGCCGGTAGTGAGCGCGAGCCGAAACCCTACCGAGTGTGAGAGCCCAAGCCATTCCACCGCCATCAGCGTCTGCGACAGCATCAACCGGACGCAGTCGCGCAAGACCGGGCAGTGGCGTCCGTCGAACGGAATCAAAAAGAGCCCCGCGGTGTCCGACCACATCCAGGCACGCGCGTTGTGCCCTGCGAGCTCGGACTCGAGATACGAGCGAAAGCTCCCGGCAAGGCGCTCTATCCTGCGTGTACTCCAGATGCGGCGCAGCTCGTTGTCTAGGTCCAGCTCAGCGTACAGCATCAAGAAGGTGTACTCCTGCGACGAGCGCACCGCTCCCCAGTCCAGACCGGACGGACGATACGCCGCCATCCGCTCGGCCGCCGCCGGCGAAAGCGTCATGCGTTCGGCGAGTTGCACCCCTACCGGCGCCGAGTCAATAGGATTCACCGACCGCCCCACATCGGCGTCGGCGAGCGACCCGTTGCCGTTGTTCTCTTCCGAGCCGTGTAGCTCGTCGTCACCGTTGCGCGCATAGGCCTGCTCAAATAACGAGACCGCGCGCTTGACGCGCTTTGGGTGCACCCCGCTCTCGAGTACGTTTGGCCCGAGATAGTCTACCGCCCCGGCATGAAACAGCTCGGCCGGGTCCGGCACCGCCTCCGCGCCGTCTATCACCCCTACCGCGTGCTCCGGCCCCCGCGTGAGGTAGCGCAAGGCTCGGTCGCGGCTGTGGTCGGAATCACCATCGAGGTCGTAGTACAGAAGCGCGGGCTCGGAGAGGCTACGCAACACGTCTCGCAGCTCATCCTTACGGTAGAACTCGAGCGAGTACGTGCGACTTCGCTCAACGGCAGCGAAGCTCTCGCGGTAGCTCTCGTCGTCGGTGAACACCACTACACGGGTCACGGCGTCTCCTCGATGCAAATTCGATACTGATAGTAGCGATGCCCGTTCCGCTCGGCAACCGGCCGGAGCCGCGCAGCGAACAGACGGTCTAACGAACCGTACACCGCGTCCGAAACCGTGAGCGAATCGGGCTCGGTGTAGTTGGCCTCGATCTCGGACACCGCGTGAAGCGCTTCACCCGTCATGTCTTCGAAGCGGTCGTTGTACTCGCACAGCCCGCTGTGCAAAGCCAGGCGAACGCGCAGCGGCTCATCGAGCGGGGAATCCAGCAGGTTGAAGAGAAATATGCTGTTGATAATCTCCATTGAGGCCGCGAAGGCGCGGTTGTTGCGCTCGGCGTCGATAAACGCGGCCAACCCACCGTCGCCTTGCCAGCTCCAAACGCGCCCGTTGCGCCCTTCCACTTCTTCGCGCAGCATGCGGCGCAACGCCGCGTAGGCACCCTCAACACGATCGGCAGGATACCGGCGAACCAGCTGCGAGTTACCGGCGATATCAAGCCGCAGCAGTGTGAAACTGCGCGTGTCGCCGGGCTGCAGCACGCCCCAGTTTCGCGTCTTGCGACGCTCAACGTCCTCCACGAACCGTAGCGTGTCGTAATCAAAGATATAGCCCGCCTTCACGAGTTGATCGTAGATCTCTTGCAGGCCGGGGAAGCGATAACTCCGCCCGATAAACCCATTCTCTTGAATCTGAATCAGCAACGAGATAAACGACAAAAAACTCCCGGAGGCGGCGATATCGTGCACAATTTGGCGCGCCGCGTCTTGGGTGGGAATCGGGATACTCTCCGGGAAGCCGGTGCGCTGGTGGAGATCGTAATCGCCGAGCACACGGCGTGCAAGCACCACCATGGTGTGCACGTCGAGCGACTGGGCAAGTGTCTCTGTACACAGTTTTCGAAGCCGCGCTCGGATCTGCATAAATGCTCTGTATGTTACAACTTTCTCAATTTACCGCGCCAAACGCCCGTTCGCGCCAAGCGCCGGGCCGGG
>SLBH01000089.1 GCA_007126415.1 Spirochaetales bacterium | reverse complement strand
TGTGACGCGCGACGCATCTGCAAAGCGCTCGGCGAGTCCTTTGAGGTAATGGTGCTCCTCGAAGAGCTCGCGAACAATGCCCTTATCATCCGGGAGCCCGCACGGCAGCATGAAGAAACGCTTTCCTTCTTTGGTGCCTGAGATCGCGAGGTGCTCGTCGGTGAGGCTGCTCAGTTGATATCCGTAGGTGTGTCTGAACAGATAAAGATTCGCAAAGGTAAACTCCGAGATGCCGTCGGGTTGCAGCGCGAGGTCGGGGTGGAGCGAGGGTTGCATCTCGAACGAAATCGGTGCGAACTCGGGGAAGCGTGGAATACTCATGCAGTGCCTATACTACGCAAATTCTAACTCTTCGGCAAATCCCCGGCGGCGGTCTCACGCGATTCGGCCGGGGCGGTTACGCCGCGTTGCGGCGACGTGGGCCCGGATGAGCGCTCGTGTAGCCGCTCATAGCGCATGGCGTTGAGCAGTCCGCGGGCCATTAACAGCATCACAACCGTGAACGGGAGCGCTGCAAGTATCGCCATGCGCTGTAGCGCCTCGAGCCCGCCGGATAGTAACAACACCGCGGCGGCGCTCGACTGCAACACTCCCCAGGTAACTCGCTTCCAGATCGGCGGCGAGAGGTTCCCCTGAGAGGTCATCATCGCGAGCACGTAGGTAGCCGAGTCGGCGGAGGTTATGAAGAACACCGAGAGCAATACCAGGGTAACTGCGGTCATCGCGGTAGCTCCGGGGTAGTATGCGTAGACCTCAAACAACGCGGTCGGCACGTCCGCTACCGCCCGCTCGGCGATCGAGATGCCACGCTCGAGCTCGAGGTGCAGCGACGCTCCGCCGAACACCGCAAACCAGAAGAACGTCAGCAACGCCGGCACCGCGAGCGCTCCGAGCACAAACTCCCGCACCGTGCGCCCGCGTGATATGCTCGCGACAAACAACCCGACGAACGGTGACCAGGAGATCCACCACGCCCAGTAGAAGAGTGTCCAGGACTGCGTCCAGGCGTGCCCTTCAAACGGATTGACATCCAGGCTGCGCGAGACCAGCGACGCGAGGTACTCGCCGATCGTGGTGGTGAAGACGTTGAGAATATAAGCGGTTGGCCCCAGAATCAGCATCGCGGTCATCAGCGCGAGCGCAACCATTACGTTGCCGCGGCTCAAGACCTGAATGCCCTTATCGAGTCCCACCATGCTCGAGATCATGTACAGCACCGTCACCACCGCGATCACGATCAAGGTTGCCCCTATGCCGCCCGCGATCGGCAGCACCGCCGCAAGTCCGCCGGTGATCTGCATCGCCCCGAGTCCAAGCGAGGTGGCGATACCGAACACCGTCGCGAACACCGCGAGGATATCGATCGCGTACCCAAGACCGCCGTAAATGCGCTCACCAATCAGCGGATAAAAGCAACTGGAGATCAGCGGCGGCATGCCGCGACGAAACGAGAAATACGCAATCGAGAGACTCATCACGATGTAGATCGCCCAGGGATGAATGCCCCAGTGAAAGAAGCTATACGCCACCGCGAACCCGGCCGCTTCACCCGACTGCGGTGCGATGTAGTCCGGTGGTTGTAGATAGTGACTCAACGGCTCGGCGACACCCCAGAAGATCAAGCCGATGCCCATACCCGCCGCAAACAACATGCTGAACCAGCCGAAGTAGGTGTACTGCGGCTTTTCGAAATCGTTTCCCAATCGTAGACGGCCATAGGGCCCGAACGCCATATAGAGACTGAAGATGACGAACGCAAATGCCGCAAGCAAGTAGCCCCAACCGAAACTCGCGATTACCGTCTCATGTATGCGACCGGTTATGACATCGAGCTCCTCGGGCGCGAGGATCCCGACCCCGACAAACAGCGTGACGAGTATCAACGAAACAACGAATACCGCATGCTTAGACGCCATGTCGTGCCTCCGTGTGCGGTGTGCGCGGAATGATCAAGACCGAGCACGGTGCGTTGTACGCGATCGCCTCGGCGGTTGAGCCGAGCATCGTAGTGATTGCCCGCTCGGAGTCCGCCTTGCCGATGACCAGCACTCCAACGCTGTTGCGATAAGCCTGACGTACGATCGCGCTTCGTGGTCTGCCGACGACCGAGTGCGTTCGTACGGTCGCCCCGCTTTCGCGGCACTCCTCTGCGAGGCGGTCGAGATCGGCTTGTACGCGCGCGATGCGCCTACCCTCGGCTGCCGGGTCGGGCGCGCGCTCTCCAACATGGATGAGCAGCAAATCGCCGGCGGAACGGTTGGAGCTGCGCAGGTACGGAATGACGACGCGATCGCTATCCTGGAAGTCGGTGGCGTACATGATCGTCCGCGCTTCGCTGGGCGCAGAGGCGGCGCCGACGGGGTGCGCCGAGCTGCGCGTCTGCTTGTACACGAACACCGGAAGGTCCGACAGCCGCACGATATCCTTGGTTACGCTGCCGACAAGGCTTCGCTGTATCCAGCTCTTGCGGCGCCAAGGGAATGCAATCAGGTCACAGCCTTGCTCGGCCGCGGTTAACGCTACGGTTGAGGCAACCGAGCCCGAGCGCACGAGGGTGCGGCATCTAAGGTTAGGCTCAGAGATCGTAGAGGCACGTTCCTCAAGTTTCGTCTTGTTGCCTCCGGCGACCGGGCCGGAGCGCACATGAAGCAACACGATCTCGCGCGCTCCGAACGCCTTGAGAGCGGCGACGATGCGCTC
>SLBH01000287.1 GCA_007126415.1 Spirochaetales bacterium | reverse complement strand
ACCTGCGCACGAACCAGCTCGAGCCCGAATCCGACATCTGCGTCTAACTCGATCTCCTCCGGCATCCCGATGCCGTTGTCCGAGACCTCGAGAATCGCCGTGCCGCCGGGTTCACATACGAACTTGACCGTAACGGCTCCCAGTGAGCCGACCTCAAAGGCGTGCTTGAACGCGTTTGTGATGAGCTCGTTCACGATAAGCCCCACCGCCATCGCGGCCTCGGCCGAGACGCCGAGATCGGTCTCGGGAACGCGGCATTGTATCTTCGCGACCGAGCCGACCGAGCCGTCGAACACCGATGAAAGCTCGCGGCACAACTCGGTCAGAAACGAACCGATACTCACCTGTTGGGAACTGCCGGTTTGAAACAGAATGTCGTACAGCTTGAGCACACTGCGAACGCGGCCATCGGCTTCCTGCAGTGCCTCGGCCACCTCCGAGCTCGTTCCGCGGCGCGCCTGCAACTGCAACAGGCCGCTGATCGTGCTCAGGTTGTTCTTCACTCGATGTTGGATCTCGCGAAGCAGCTGTTCCTTCTCGTGCAGCAACAACTCCGCTCGCGTACGCGCTTCGTGGATCGCGGTGATGTCCTGCATCACCATAAGCGCCGACCCCGCAATCGCCGACTCAATCGCAACCAGAGTCAAAACCAAGGTGCGGCCGTGAATCTCAACCGAGCCGTCTTCTCCGAGTTTCTGCGGTTCCGAACTCAAGCGACCGAGCGCCGTTTCAACCCGATCACGCAGCTCCGCGGTGGGCAGGATCTTCCGAATATCGGTCGAGATCACGCTGCGATCACCGTGCCCGAGCAAGCGATGCGCGGTCTCGTTGGCGATTGTTATGACCCCCGAGGAGTTCAACTGCACCACGCCGTTCGGCGAGGTCTCGAGAAAGGTTTGGAGACGATGCTTGGAATCGAGCAGCTCTCTCGTGACCTCACGGCCGTGCAACAGCTCGCTTCCGACGACGCGGCCGCGATACTCGGCGAGCCTTCCGGCTTCGATATCCTTGACGACCTGCAGTATCGCGGGACGCAACGCCGAAAAGGCGGTTTTCGCGAGGCATGCATCGGCTATCTTGAGTACCGGATCGTGCTGGTCCTCGGCCGCGATCGCGGAGAGAAGCACGATCGGCAGATTCGCGGTATCCGGACGCGCTCGCAGAAGACGGCACAGCGTATCGCCGTCGATCTCCGGCATAACGCGGTCTAGGAATATGAGATCCGGCCTGCGACGATCCAACACCTCGAGAGCCTCGATCCCGCTCTCGGCGGTAATGACCGTGTATCCTTCGCTCTCGAGTGCTTCCTGCATGAAGGTCGTGAAGACCGGGCTATTGTCGACAGATAATACGGTTCGTATGGTGCCGTTCTCCACCTGCACCTCCATGGAAATGCGGTCTTTTACAAGATTCAGCGGCTCCAAAGTTGTCGGCCGTAGGAATCGTAACAAGGAACGATACCACACGCCGCGCCGTTTTGACATCCCGGTCTTGGCGTCCCGATCTCCGGACTCCCCGCTGAGGCAGGCCATGCGTGCGAGCCGGCACCCCGAGATTGATTCCGTCGGGGGTTTCGTATTAGACTACAGTCTCTTAGGTAACGAGCATGAAGTTTTCCAAACTGATGAAAGAACGCATCCGCCGCACAACGGTACTGTTTCGCGAGTTGGGCTACGAGGTCCACGGCGGCGAGATGCTCGAAGATAGCTACACCGCAGGGTTCGAGAACGAGGACGGTTTTCAGGGCGGGGTTTTCATAGACCGCGAGAGCAAGTTTCTCGAGGTAGGGTTCACCTTTGCGTTCTCACCTGCGCTTGGGCCGTTTCTGCGCGACCGTATCGAGGAGTTAACGCAGGTCTGCTACGAGTACGGCTGTTATCTCAATCTACAGACCGGGCCTGACGAGATCACGTTCTCACTGTTTTCCAAGCTCTATTACGCCGGGTTGAACTACTTTGCACTCAAGGAAACGCTTCGCGATTTTCGCGAGGCGGTTGAAGCGGTGCAGGAAGTGCTCGAGATTCCGACGCAAGGAGTGATCGATGGAGATCATTAACCTGATGGAGAAAGAGGTGCGGCGCGTCGTGAACCAGATGTGCGACGAGCTCGAGCAGAGCAATCCCGAGACCGCGTTCTGCACCTCGCACCTCTGTCGGCTCGATGTAACCTGTTACGTGCTCAACCGCATCGCCCCGCGCTACGTCACTTCCAGCAGGGGTGCGGCGCACGCCGAACACGATTACCTCAACAATCCCCAGCTCGAGATCGATATTATGCGGCTCGCCAACGAGGGATTGCGGCGCGTCACAACGGTTCAGCGTGGGTACTACAGTTGCGGCGATACCGGCGAAGCCCAACAGCGCGGCCCCACCTTCAACTTCCCGACGATCGTCGGGCGGCTGCTAAACGGCGAGAACTTCGCTCCGATCGCGGATATCGAGGTGTCGCTGCGCGGCAACGACGGGCTCGTTGAGATGATCGACCCGCGGTGGCCCAACCCTTACCGCATCGACGAGACCACCGCAGGCTGTTTCAGCTTCTGGCCGAAGCCGCTCGCGGCCGAAAGCTACGATGATCACCGAGTGTTTGATTTTGAGCTGGTGGTTGAGACGAGCGGGTTTGAACCGTTTCACCACTACTTCACGCTGGAGCTCGACGCCGAGGAAGGCGCGAAGCAACTCCAGCGTCTCTCTCAGGACTTT
>SLBH01000310.1 GCA_007126415.1 Spirochaetales bacterium | reverse complement strand
CAGTATCGTAGCGGATCTCGAGGATCCCGGGCTCGGACTGCACCAAGCGATAGATCGTAACCGAGCAGCAGCGGTCGGCGACCGGTACCGGGCAGCTGGACTTCAGCCACGAGAACGAAGAGTGCGACGACTGCGAATCCTGTAAATCCGGCGACGACTCCGGCGCCTGCACGGCGCGCCCACCCTCAGTGGCCCCGCGGGTTTCAGAGTTCTGCTCTGCGCTCATCGCCGCCCTCCCGCACTCTGTTCGGCTCCGCTACTCTGTTCCGCTCCGAGGTCCGAGAATCCCGAGCGACATTCAGGACAGACGCCGTAGAGAATCAACCCGGCGGTATGATTGATCTCAAAGCCGCTGCGCGCTCCGGCTTCCTCAATCAACGCGGTGACCGACTCGATATGCAGGTCCGCGATATTTTCGCAGTGCCGGCAAACGACGTTTACGTGCGGTCGAACATCGAGGTCGTAATGAATATGGTCGTGATTCGCGATATCGAGCTGGATGATCGCACCGAGCTCGCGGAGCGTTTCAAGAGTGTTGTAAACCGTCGCCTGGCTCATCATCGGAAACTCCTCGCGAACCGAGGCGAAGACCTCCGCGACGGTGGGGTGACCGGGATGGGCCGCAAGCGCTCGACAGATCGCGACGCGTTGCGCGGTGTTGCGCTTCCCGGCGGCCTCCAGGACCCGCAGGAGACGAGCGGTTTCGGTCTCGGTTGGGCTTGCTGCTGTGCTCATGGTTCTTTGCCTTTCCAAAGATTTTGGGCCCGTCCTAAGACTGAGACCTTTTTAATATCGGTTCTAATTAACCCCACCAACAGTACTCCCCGGGAAACGAGTTGTCAAGCGCTTTCCTGCGCCACACCGTCCGGCCCCGATCGCGGGAGGGTAGCCCTGCAAAAGCGATACCGATACAATCAGCGAGGCGCGGAGGCGACCTCAATGAAGACACTCAACTTATTGCAGCACCGAGCGGTTCAGGATTTTCGCCTGCAACTCGTAACCGCGGTTGCAATACTCACCGTAGTGTTTGTGTCGCCGTTCGCGGTTTACCGGCTTGTTCTTGGCCCACTGCTCGCCGGCGCAATGAACGCTTTCATTGTAGTAGCCGCGGTTCTGATCGCAGCCTACGCCTGGGTTACCAAGAATATCGACCGAGCCGGAAAGGCTATCTCGGTGGTGCTCGCGCTTTCGGCACTCACGGTTACAACGGTTCTGGGCCTCAACGGAGTGTTGTGGTTCTATGCGATCATTATCTTCGTATTCTACCTCTCTCCGCCGATCCTCGCGCTTGCGTTAATTCTGACCGTCCTCGGCGGCGTGGCCGCAATAGAACTGAGCGCTCCTCGGCGCATCTTTGCCGAGCCGGACGAGCTCGCGAGCTTCCTCGCCTCGGCGGCAACAACCGCGGTGTTCAGCTGGTTGTTTGCGAGCCGCAATGCCAAACAGCGTCAGCAGCTCTTCCTCTGGGCAACGCGAGATCCGCTCACCGGACTCGAAAACCGTCGGAGTCTTGACCACGAACTCGATATTGCGGTATCGACAGCACGCCGCGAGCGACGCGGCTACGGACTGATCATCATGGACACCGACAACTTCAAAGAGATAAACGACAACCTCGGCCACGCCGCCGGCGACGAGACACTCTGCCGGATCGCCGAGATACTGGGCAACTCAACGCGTCTCGGCGACCGGTTGTTTCGATACGGGGGTGACGAGTTCACGATCATTCTCCCGAACGTCGACGCCGAGGCCCTGCACACTGTAGCAGGCAAGCTGGTGCAGTCTATCGCCGAATACACCGACGCCGCCGGCACTCCCGTCACAGTGTCTGTCGGGGCCGCGTTGCTCGGAGACAATGAAGACAAACAGTCTTGGAACCGACGCGCCGACCGAAGCATGTACCGCGCCAAGAAGCTTGGTGGCAATCGTTACATCGTCGACCAACTCGTTTGACAACGACGTCGATACACAGCATCATAACGCCACCTATGAGTAAGCAACGGATTTTCGTAACCGGAATTGGAATCTACTCCGCCATCGGCAACAACCGCCGCGAGTTCCAGCAAGCCTTAACGGCCGGCACATCCGGGGGCGGCCTCATCAGTGCTTTTGACGCAAGCGCGCATCTCTGCCGCGTAGCGGCCGAGGTGAAGGATTTCGCGCCCGAGCAGTACCTCGGCAAGAAACGCATTCGCCGCATGGCGCGCTTCTCGCAGCTCGCGTCCTGCGCTGCGTTGCAGGCCTCCGACGACGCCGGGTTGGATTTGGCAACCGAGGACCGTTCGCGGATCGGCTGCATCATCGGCAGCGCCGCCGGCGACTACGAGAATCTCGAGGCGCAGTACCGCAGCTTGATCGAGAAGGGCCCGGGTAACGGCAACCCGATAGCGGTACCCAAAATCATACCCAATATGTCGTCGGCGAACGTGGGCATAGACCTCGGCATTCACGGAGCAAACCTCGGCATGGTCACCGCCTGCTCATCCGGAGCGCACGCGATCGCGATCTCGGCTGCGCTGATGCGATCCGGCACCGCCGATGTCATGTTCGCCGGAGGCGCGGAGTCAACGATCACACCGTTGGTAGTGGACGCGTACGCCTGCATGGGAGTGCTCACTTCGCGCAACGACGATCCAAAGGGCGCCTCACGCCCGTTCGACGCCGAGCGCGACGGCTTCGTGATCGGCGAGGGTGCCGCAGTTTTGGT
>SLBH01000189.1 GCA_007126415.1 Spirochaetales bacterium | reverse complement strand
GAGGCGTCGAAGGTTGCTCTGCTGTACCTCGCGGCGGTCCCACCGATTACGATCGCAACAATGGCGGGGGTGCAAGCCATCAACCGGCAACGCGTTGAAACCGCGTATGCACTCGGTGCTGGTCGCCGGCAGGTGTTAATGCACGTCGCGTTCCCGTCATGCCTCCCGGATATCTTCACCGGACTGCGAGTGGGGATCGGGTTTGCGTACACCACACTTGTGTCTTCCGAGATTGTTGCGGCCGCCGAGGGCTTAGGGTGGATGGTGCTCGACGCTAGTCGATTCCTTCGAACCGATGTGATCTTTGTCGGTATCATCGTGATGAGCGTCACCGGTTGGTCGCTCGACCGTATCATCCGCATCGTCGAGTGTTTTGTAGTGCCGTGGAAGGGCCGGGGGTGAGCGCGTCGTCAGGGCGCGGGTTCAGCCGTACGAGCATGAGTCGCCGGTGTGGCGGTTTAGGACAAGGAGAAGTGATCGATGATGGAAACAAGTAACGAAACTCGTAACGCCGCACGAAAAAATGTCGTGCGCGTGGCGTCGGCTGCATGCTTCGCGGCCTGGCTGGTGGTGGTGGGGTCGGTAGCGGCGTTCGGCGGCGGAGCCGGTGAAGCGCGCGAGCTCAAGGAGGTAGTGATCGGCTTTCAGACGATTCCAAACGGTGAAATCGTTGCGAAGGCTTTCGGCCGGCACGAGGAAACCTTTGGGCTTCCCGTGCGGTGGGTGCAGTTTAGCTCCGGGAGCGAGCTCAATGCCGCAGTGGCCGCCGGAGACGTGCACCTGGGTCTCGGTGGTAGCTCCACTACCGTCTCGGCTATAGCGCAAGGAGTGCCGGCGGAAGTGATCTGGATCTATAACATTATCGGCGATAACGAAGCCTTGGTGGTACGCGAAGACAGTGATATCGATCGCGTGGAAGACCTGGTCGGGAAGCGGGCAGCCGCGCCGTTCGGCGCGACAACGCATTATCACCTGCTGGTTGCGCTCGGACTACACGGTGTCGATCCGGGCGAGCTCACGATTATGGACCTTGCTCCGTCGGATATGTTGGCAGCCTGGCAGCGCGGCGATATCGACGCCGGGTTCGTGTGGGAGCCGACTCTGGCGGCAATGCTCGATTCCGGTGGACGTGTGTTGATCAGCAGTCGCGAGATCGCCGACGAAGGGTTCCTCACCGGCGATATCGGTATCGCGCATACTCGCTTCGCGTCGCAGCATCCGGAGATCGTCGTGCAGTATCTGAAGAATCAAATCGAGGCAGTTGAGGTGATCAGAAACGACCCCGAGGCCGCCGCCGATGCCATCGCTCAGGAGTTTGATCTTTCGCCTGAGGAGGCGCTGCGGCAGATGCAGTCTCTGGTTTTTCTCGATGGCCGCGAACAGCTACAGGCGGAGTATCTCGGTACGCCCGAGGCGCCGGGTGATCTGGCCGGCGTGTTTCGGGAAACCGCGGTGTTCCTGCAGGAACAGGGCATTCTTCGTGAGGCCCCGGAGCTGCCGGTTTTTCAGGCGGCGATCAACTCGCATTATCTTCAGCAAGCGGTTGAGCGGTAGGAGAGCCGAGGTCGGGATGTCCGAACTACGATCCAAGCTACAGGATAAGCGCAGCGGACGGAACGCGTCCGCGCCGGCGTCTCGACCGGCGCCCCCACCCACGCCCCGAGCCGAAGTGAAGCGGACGCGTGAGGAGCACGGCCAACTGCCGGGCTCCGAGCAGTGGATCCCGTCTTCCGCCGGTGAGAAGGCGCCGCGCGTTACCGAGCTGGAGTTACGAGATGTAAGTTTTTGGTATGACACCGCTACGGGTGTTGTGCCGGCTGTCGAACGGTTTTCTCTACAGATCGCAAAAGGCGAGTTCGTGAGCATGGTTGGGCCGTCGGGGTGCGGTAAGAGTACCGTGTTGCGCCTCATGGCCGGCTTCTTGCACCCATGTGAGGGAGCCGTCTACGATGAGTCGGTCTTGGTAAGCGGGCCGGACTGGCGGCGGGGCTTGGTATTCCAGCGGCCGGAGTTATATCCCTGGTTGACGGTGGAGGGCAATGTTGCGTTTGGTCCTCGAATGAGGGGGCTGCCGCGGGCCGAGTGCTTTTCGCGCGCGCGTCACTATCTTGAGTTGGTAAAGCTCTGGGAGTTTCGGCGCAAGCGTCCGTACGAGCTTTCCGGCGGAATGCAGCAACGTGTTGCAATTGCGCGTGCGCTCGCAAACGAGCCGCATGTGCTGTTGATGGATGAACCGTTTGGGGCGCTCGATGCGCTCACGCGCGAGCGCATGCAGGATGAGCTGCGGCAGATCCACGCCCGCACGCAGTGCACCGTTGTGTTGGTTACTCACAGCGTGGAGGAGGCGGTGTATCTCTCGTCGCGCTGCGTTGCGCTCTCCGACCGGCCCGCACAGATAATCGCCGAGCATCCGATACGGCTCGGGAACGGCGATAGAGACGGCTCGGGGCGGGAGATCAAGGCGAGCGCTCCGTTCGTCGCGTTACGCGAACGGATTATGGACCACATCTGGCATTGACGCCGGGCCGGGGCAGTCGTTGTGCCGTTACGTTGCCGTCCGGTTACGTTGCTGTGTTGTTAGCGGGCGGTGGGAGGCTTCGAGAGGTATCCAATGCGTTGTGAGATGCGCGCGGCCGCCTGGTTTACAAAAGGCGCGAGCTCCTCGAATCGCGAATCCTCGATATCGCGGTACCAGGACGCGCTGATCG
>SLBH01000138.1 GCA_007126415.1 Spirochaetales bacterium | reverse complement strand
CTCGAGGCCGTTGCCGGCGGCACGCCGCAGTTGGTGATCGAGGCCGACGGGCATCTCGCCGCGCAAACACTCGACCTCGGTTTAGTGGCGCCGGCGTCGGTAGTGGTGGGGGTGCTGTTGTTGCGCAAGAACCTCTGGGGTCTGATCTTTGCCCCGATCTTGATGATCAAGAACCTCGCGTTGGTGGGGAGCGGCGTTGCGATGACCTTCATGTTGGCTCAGGCCGGCGCTCCCGCCTCGGTCGGGCAAATCGTGTTCTTTGCGATAACCGGGTTGGTGCTTCTGGTCGTAACGATCTGGCTGTTCATCTCACTCAAGTGGAGTCCCGGGATCTTCTAAACCGGCGTCGGAAGGCCGGCGGCTGCCTGTGAGTCAAGGTACCAGTAGGCGCGTGAGTTCGGTACGAACCGCGACGCAGGGTATGCCGTTCTGCTTCCGCCTCCGGCCAAGAGTTCCGTGATGACGGCGCGCTTGCCCGCGCCGGCAACGAGAAAGATCACGGTTCGTGCGTTTAGGAGTACCGGGTATGTGAGCGTAATGCGCTCGCGCACCGAAGCATCGGGGGGAGCCTGCGCGGCGCATACCGAGCGGCGCCCCTCGTTCAAGCACGGCGTGTCGCCCGGGAAGAGTGAGGCGATGTGCCCGTCGGCTCCAAGCCCGAGGAGCACGAGGTCGAACGCGCGGTTCGACTCGGCGAGCAAGGTTCGGATCGATCGATCGTAGCGGTCGGCGATCTCGGCGTGACTCAGGCCTTCGTCAACCGGCGGAAGAAACCGCTGGTCCGGCGGAACACCGACCCGGTCGAGCAGCGTGCTGCGGAGCATCGCGGTGTTGCTTTCGGGATGGTCGGACCCAACCACGCGCTCGTCGCCCAAGGCTACCCACCAACGCGCCCAGTTACAGCGGTTGCGCTTCGCGAGCTGATTGTAGAGCTCGCGCGGTGTAGAGCCGCCGGCGAAGGCGATGCTGAAGCGCCCGGTTCTTGCCGCTGCTTCGGCTGCCAACGCCTCAATCTGTCCCGCTGCCGCCTCTGCGAGCGCTGTGGTGCTTGGGTGGCGGCGGACACGGTCGGGAGATACGGTCACGATACACCTCCGTTTGCCGTTGTGTCCGACTCGGTCAGGCAGAAATCGCTCCAGTCGGGTAGCAAGTGGTAGATCTCGTCCGGGCCCCACCTGCCTGCCTCGTAACGGCGCACGCCCGGTTTATTGTTGAGCAACGGGGTAAGCAAGCGCCAGGAAGCGTCAACCTCATCTGTATGCACGAACAAGGTCTGGTCGCCTGCAACCACGTCGGCGATCAAGGTTTCGTAGGCCTCGGGAATGCGTCCGAACTGCTCGTGATAGCGAAAAGTGAGCCGTTTCGTGTCGAGCTTGAAGCTGCGATCCGGCGTTTTGACCTCGAAAAACAGATCGAACCCCTCGTTCGGTTGAATCGAGATCACCAAAACGTTGGGAGTGGGCTCGGTCTGGAACGCGCGGAACAACGGCAGCGGGGCCTCGCGGAACACGATCGCGATCTTGGTTGTGCGCTCCGGTAAACGTTTTCCGGTGCGAACGTAGAACGGAACTCCGTGCCAGCGCCAGGTGTCGACCTGCAGTCTCAACGCCGCGTAGGTCTCGGTCTGTGAGTTTGCAGCTACCTTCGGCTCCTCGCGGTATCCGGGAACCTCCTCACCCTTGACGCGTCCCGCACTGTACTGGCCGAGCACTACGTCGTCGTGCGAGATTTCGGTTATCGAGCGCACCACCTTGACCTTTTCGCTACGGATTGCATCGGCCTCGAACGCGGTGGGCGGCTCCATCGCAACCAAGCTGATGAGTTGGAGAATATGGTTCTGCACCATGTCGCGAAGCGCTCCGGCACTCTCGTAGTACCCTGCGCGCGTCCCGACTCCGAGGTCCTCGCCCACGGTAATCTCGATGCGACTGATGCGGTCGCGATTCCACAGCGGCTCGAACAATCCGTTCGCGAACCGAAACACCAACATGTTCTGAACTGTTGTCTTCCCGAGGTAATGGTCGATGCGATAGATCTGCTCCTCCGAGAAGTAGCGGTGAATTGTAGAGTCGAGCGCTTGCGCGGTGTCGAGATCGCGCCCAAACGGTTTCTCGATTACCAGGCGCGACCATCCGTTTCCGTGCGCGAGGCCGCTTTCGCCGAGTCCGGTCACGGTGGTGGAGAAGGCTTCCGGAGGGAGGGCGAGATAGTAGATTCGGTTCTGCGGAAGGCGACAGTCGCGCTCGATGCTCTCGATGCGCTCGCGTAACGATTTGAAACCGCCCGGCGCGTCGTAGCTCTCAACGCCGTGGAAGAACACGTGGTCGTCGCACCACTCCTCAAGCTCCTCGCCCCGGATCCCGGAGCGCGCGAGGGCCTGCTTTGCGCGTTCACGAAAATCGCCGTCCGACCACGTTCGCCGTCCTACACCTAGCAGGAAGGAATCTCCCTCACAGCCGTGCTGACGAGTGACGTGATAGAAGGCAGGCAGAAGCTTGCGTTCGGCCAGGTCACCGGTGACACCGAGTATAACGAAGAGGTGCGGTTCGCTCGGGGCTGCTGTCGGTTGCTTCATGGGCGTGGGGCTCCTTATCTGCTGTGGGTTTCTTATTGGGTGGGCACGGCGTTTTCTTCGAGTATAGGATGTGGATACCGTGATTGCAATGGGTTGGGGAGTGGGGTAAGGCGTGAACGCGGAGACTTGACCCT